>UQRJ01000101.1 GCA_900543345.1 uncultured Sporolactobacillus sp.
GACTACTTGTGATGAAAATGGTGCTCACGCATCGTCCGAACGCGTCATAAAATGACGAGCTTTATCTTCCTCTGCTAAGTAAGCTGGGAGGCACTGGAATATGTAAGAAGCGCAACTTTGTACAATTGATGAGAAGGTTGCGTTTTTTTAATACGTCCGACATGGAAGACAGCGACGGTGCGTGTTCGCTGCAGATCGCAAAGCTATCGCGAGCGAACAGCCTCTTCCATGCTTATTGTTCATGTTCTCCCTACAATCAAAGTGTATCGAAATTTATTTTGCATGTGCACGGGTGATAAAGCCATTCATGTTCGTCTTACTATCGATTCATAAAATGAGCTTTACGGTAGCGACAGACATGATGATCCGGTCAACACTAAATGCTCCGGCATCCGGGATCATCCAGTGGAAGAAGATGCACTTTTGCTTGAAAATTACAATCATGCGCGCCGATCCGGCGTGAAGCGAATATACCCGTTCCCATCCTAAACAGATAAAAACTGTTGGTGACCGGATGCGCCGGCACAGATGATTTAATTTGGGAAGCGATAGTATTACGTTTTTTTGGCCGGATTGCATATCGGCGGGAATCATGCGCGGAAGGAGTGGTGAGCGGTCCTTAATTACACCCTGCCAATCCTTCATTTTTAGTGGTGCTGAGATGCCTTCAAGTCTTGGCCGATCTTCCGACGGATCTGTATGTTGCGAATCTTGCTTACTTCTTTTGCGGCCGCTTCGTAGTCCGAATGGGAAATGTTTTGTGAAATTTTGCCGCCAGGTATCAGTTTGTCAACAGCGGTACGGGCTTTGTCGATCTGGCGGATGTCTGCCGCCTGTAGAGCTTTCATGTTCCGAAATGCCTGCTGGAGCTGATTCTGTTCTGTCGCAACAACGGCCAGTTCTTTTTTTAAGTCATGCTTGTCCGCTGTAAAATCCGTATAATGATTTTTGACGGTGTCCAATGCTTGTTGAAATCGATCGACGTCCCGCAGGGTGAGGACGGCATGCAGATGGCCGTTTTGATCCGGCTGCCAGACTGCCAGTTGTTTTTTCAATGCCGTCAGGCTTTCTCGTTCGGTTTGTAGTTCGCGCTTGGCCTGTCCCACTTTTACCGAGTGGATGTGATGCGTATACGCATAAGCCGTGCCACCGAGTGTTAATAAACCGACTAAGATCACGGATAAAATCATCATAGACTTCTTCACCGAATTCATGCTGCTCTCCCCAATAATGACTTTCTCTAATTTATATCGGCAATTCTGCACGGATGTTGACTTTATTCCGTCGAGCGGGATTCGGGGCGGGAAGTTGCTTCATTCGCGGCAGAAGAGACGGTCGAAGCAATTTTTACTGGTGCGAGCCGAATGAATCAGGCAAACGAGCGAACAGCTTCGGCGGATGGCGGTTGCGCGGTGGCTTGCACATGCTGCAGATAATCCGCAATCCGGCCTTCAAACACCGGTTCGGTTCCGTGCATCCGGATGAAATCGGCCGGTTTGATCAAATAATTTGGTTTGGCGAACGTGCAGATGCCGCTATTTGCCAAAACGGCGGCAACGAATTGTGAGCAAAAAAAGCTGTTTTTTCGATTCATTTGCTGATGTAATATGAAACCGAGAATGCCGAGAAAATTGTAGGACAGCTCATTTTTCCGCAGGCAGAAGTCATGAAGCACGGCGGACAGATTGCGGAATTGTTCCGCCGAGACGCTCAGGCGCAAAATCATCAGTCGCAGATCGGCTTCCTGTTGATTCAGCTGCTCTTCAATGAAACCGCCGTTCAGAAAATTATGTTTGCTTTTGCGGCCGAAACTATAGGTATGCAGCGGTGAACCGAGCGCGATGGCCGCGTGCGTATAGACATCGCCGGTCCAGATGCGGACTAATCTCGACGGCACTGTTTTGGAATAGGTTAATAGGATGTAAGCATGCATATAGGCGCGATCTCCTCATCGAATCTACCTTCACTTTAACCGAGCTCGCCAACTGGGGGAATCGGCTGCAGTCATATTTTTCACTAAGACTTAAGGTCAGCTGTTTCGATTCGCCCCAAATGTGGGCAGGCTCATTTTCCCCGGCGGGATATGGTAAAATGATCGGAGAGCGCATGGGGGAATTTATTCAACGGCGGAGGAGGGATGAGAACCCATCGCTTTGGGCGGAACGTCATGGCTATGAGCGGAAGGACAGTGTGATGACGAAAATGGCCCCATGTACAAAGAGCGGCCGCGATGGGCGAAAAGCACCGCTTCATATACGATTTTTGAAAAGTAAAAATGTGCGTTTGGAGCGCACAACGATCGACTGAATGATGTTAAAGGAGCATGCCCACCATGAAAATTTATACCTTGCACGTTGCCGGACTGAAGCGGCAACTGCCGGTTGTCCGGATCTCGGAACATCTGGCCATTGCCAGTTTTGTCATCCTTGGCGATGCGGAATTGGTCGTTCGAACGGCCGCCGAATTGGTTAAAAAAATACCGCCGGCGGATTATTTGCTGACGGCAGAAGCCAAGGGCATTCCACTTGTCCAGGAAATGGCTCGGCTGCTTGGAATGAAACGCTATTTTGTAGCCAGAAAAAATGTGAAGCCCTATATGACCGATCCGCTGGTAACTGACGTTCGATCGATCACGACGCAGAAAACGCAGTTGCTTTGCCTCGACCGTGAAGAGAGCCGCCTGATCCACGATAAACGGATTATTCTTGTCGACGATGTGATCAGTACCGGCGAATCGCTGTGCGGATTGGAGAAGCTGGTTATGCAGGCCGGTGGGATCGTTGCCGGCCGGGCGGCGATTCTGGCCGAAGGTGACGCCGCCAAGCGGAAAGATATTGTTTATTTGGAGGAATTGCCGCTCTTTCCCCAGTGACTGCGGCATGCTTACGCGTTGAGCGCCGCTTGTGCGGGAGGCCGCGTCTTTTTATGCATAAACAGGTGCACGGATCGTCAGTGTTGACATTAGGTTTTTTTGTACATAGTCTGTTGCCGTTTGTCATGAATTGTCTCCGCATCTTGAGCCGCGCCGCTTCTTTTTATACGTGCCACTCTGCTCGCATGGAATCGCCGGTTAAACTTTTAAGCTTTGGCGGCAAGGCGGGTGAGCGTCGTCCAAAAGGTATCGGTATCGACATGATAAACGAGTTCGATCGGACGACCGTCCGCGGCGGCTTCGATTTTTCCTTGACTCGGCGGCGCAACGTGCACCTTTGTGCGAACCTCTTTCGTTTGAACGAGCTCCGGATAGCCCGCGGTCATGGTTGCCAGCACGTCCCAGAGATAATAGGTTGAGTTACTCTCAAAATGAACAAGCGGCGGAACCGATGCATAGCACTGGCCGATGAAGTCGAGGCCGATATGTCGGCGCATCTGTGCCCAGCGGTTGCGGATCGGAATGGTGAGCGGGACCTGGTTGGTACTCTCGAGCGCAACCATCCGGATCGAAAGGCTGCTTTCCCAAACGCGCCGAACCGCTTCGGGGTCCCAAAAAGCGTTCCATTCCGCCGATCCGTCGTGCTCGGGTTCCTGAACATTGCCGACCGGTCGCAGTGTGCCGCCCATCCAGATCAACTGATTGATCTGTTTTTCGATGTCCGGCGCTGCCTCAAGCGCTCGGGCGATGTCCGTCAGCGGGCCGGTACACAGCAGCGTGATCGGTTTGTCGCTGCGGCGGGCTTGCTGAATCAGATGCCGATAGGTTGGAAGCGGGCTGAGCGGCGCTTCGACTTTTCCCGCTTCATTCAATATTGGCAGGGCGTTAACGTAAAATGAACGCATACGCCATTCTTTCGGGAAAGGATGGGCACCTCTGGAGTCGGAGCGGGCGACTTCCACAGGCCTGCTGCCGAACCGATCGATGATTTTCCGGCTGGCAGCGCATCCCGGTTCCAGATAGCCGTCTGCCGGAATAATCCCGACGCCGTTGAGTTTCACGTCGTCCATCTGTGTCAGCAGAAAAAGCGATACCAGATCGTCGACGTCGGCATCATGAATAAAATATATGTTTTGCTGGTGCATGATGAATTCTTCACCTGTTTTTCTGTTTTATTTAATGATTTTTTTGATATACGAATTGTATTCTCGATCCGTCGTTGGGACGACGACCTTGCCGTCGATAATCTGTTGCTTATAGTGATCGGCTACTTTCAATACAGCCGGCCGAATGTTTTTTGTCGTCGGAGCGAGACCGACACCTTTTTCGGCCAGTCCGTATTCGAGCACTTTTCCGCCGGGAAATTTTCCGCTTTTTGATTTGGCGGCTGCATCGTTAATCGCCTGATCGACGCGTTTGACCATCGATGTCAGCGTAACGTTCTGCGGCAGCCCCTCGTCGTACTGATCGCGGTCGACGCCAATAACCCAAACTTTCTGACCGTTCTTCGCCCGCGACTTTGCCTCGGTAAAAACGCCGTTGCCGGTATTGCCGGCCGACGCGTAAATGATGTCGGCGCCCTTTCCGTACAGAGTGGCGGCGATGTTCTGCCCCTTATCGGGCGAGACAAAGCTGCCGGCATACTGGGTGTAGATTTGAGCGTCCGGCCGAACCGTCTTGACGCCGGCTTTAAACCCGCTCTCAAATTTCTTGATCAGTGCCGAATTGACGCCGCCGATGAACCCGACTTTATTGGTTTTCGTCGTCAAGCCGGCGACGATGCCGACGAGAAAGGAACCCTGCTGTTCTTTGAAGGTCAGGCTGGCGACATTTTTTAAGGGTTTATTCTGCTTGTCCACTGCGACGCTGTCGACGAGCGCAAAATTCTTTTTCGGCTGCTGCTGAGCAATTTTTTCTAAGTCGTTTTGCATCTGAAAACCGATGGCGACGATCAGATTGTAATTTTGCGACACCAACTGGTGCAGATTCGGCGAAAAGTCGCTGGCTTGCTGCGACTCCAGATATTTAACATCCGTGCCGGTTTTCAGGTGATTGTCCTTAGCGAAGCGGGTCAGACCTTCCCAGCATGCTTGATTGAACGACTTATCGTTGACCCCACCGATTCCGGTGACCATTGCAACTTTAAACGGCTGTTTTTGAGAGACGGTCGAGCTTTTTGTACCCCCGCAGCCGGAGAGCATAGCGGCGGCGACTAACAGGCCGGCGAGTAGAACTATTGATTTTTTAAACACAATCGAACCTCCAGAGAAATGTTTTTTCTAATAGCAACACTATAGCTTAATTTGCAGCGAAAAGGAATCCTTTTTTGCGTTAAATACGAATAAAAATTGAACTGCACCCATGATTGTTCGCTTTTCTATCCGCTCGTGATGAGGCGAGAGGACACGGCATTGAGACTTGAAACAGTCACCTAAGGATCCATTGCAAACAGTGCAGGATAAATCGCTGCGAGCGCGGGATTAAGTGGTGTGAGCGCGGAATTAATGCTGTGAGCGCGGAATTAAATGCTATAAGCGCGGAATTAAATGCTATAAGCGCGGGATTAAATGGTGTGAGCGCGGGATTAAGTGGTGTGAGCGCGGGATTAAGTGGTGTGAGCGCGGAATTAATGCTGCGAGCGCGGGATTAAACGCTGTGAGCACGGGATTAGACGCTGTGAGCGCGGGATAAATCGCCACAAGCGCGGAATTAATCGTCGTAAGCGCGGAGTAAATCGCTATCGTATGACATTGAGGGGGGATGCCGCATGTCCGAATCATTGGTAGCACATGTCCGGCGTTTGCACCGGCAATATCCGGTGGTGGACGCGCACTTTGATCTGTTAATGGAAGTCGAACTCAGGCGTCGTCTGGGTTATCGTCACGTTATTGAAAACAGTTTTCTGCCGGTATTGGCCGAGGGAGGCGTGCGTGTTCTCGTCTGCTCCCTGTTTATCGAAAGTGATTATTTGCCGGAACTTGGTTTGAAAAAGGCACTTGATCAAATTGCGGCGCTGCAGGCGGAAATCAATGAATCGCCGGAAAAAATTCGGCTCTGCACAACTTTTGCCGAGATCGCGGAGGCGCTGCATGCTGGGCAACTGGCGATTTTACTTTCTCTGGAGGGCGTCGATCCGTTGACCAACGATCTCTCTTTGTTGTTGATTTTCTATCGACTCGGCGTCCGTTTCGTCGGCCTGACGTGGAGCCGGCGTAATTTTGCCGCCGACGGCAGCCATTTTGCGCCTGTTGAAGAGGGACGCCGCGGCGGCCTGACGGATTTCGGAGTAAAAGTAGTGCAATTGGCGCAGCAGTTGAAGATGATCATCGATGTCAGTCATCTGAATGACGAGGGTTTTCAAGATGTTTTTCGTTACACACGTGCGCCGGTCATCGCTTCGCATTCCAACTGCCGGTCGATTGCCTCGTCGATGCGCAATTTGACGGATGTTCAAATCCGTATGATTGCCGGATCCGGCGGCGTGATCGGAATAAACGGGTTCAGCCGCTTTGTTTCCGATCGCTATCGGGAAAGCGACGTCGCCCATTTGGCGAATCATATCGATCATATCGCCGGCGATGTCGGCATCGAACATATCGGTATCGGCCTGGACATTTGCGGATTTTTATCCGGACTGAGTTTAAAACCGGCAAATCAAAAGAGCCCCGAACCGTACGATGTGATTCCAAGCCACCGCGAAGTTCCGCTTCTTACTGCCGAATTGATCCGCCGCGGTTATGCCGACGAGCAGATCGGCTTGATTCTCGGCGGCAATTTTCTCAATCTCTATCGTCGACTAATTGGTTAAAATGCTAGATCAGCCCGCGAAGTAATCTACCTTGTCTTGGCGGGCTGATTTTTTCGCGTGATTAAAATGAAAAATCGTTGTTAAAGGCTTGTCACATTCCTGTGATGTTCGGCTGATAGAGTAAGAGCAGCAGAATAGGGGGAATGCATAGAGATGAAAAAAATATTGCTGGCATTGGTCGCCGTGGTGTTGATTGTGTCGGGTGTATCCGAACCGGCTGCGATTGCGAAGACAAAGACAAAAACCGTAAAAGTGACATCAACTGCTTATTGTGGAGGCGGCAAGACGGCCACCGGCTATAATCTTTCAAAACATAAAAATGCCAAAGTGGTTGCTGTCGATCCGCATTATATTAAACTCGGTTCCAAAGTCTATGTTCCGGGTTACGGAACAGCCGTCGCCCGAGATACGGGCGGCGCCATCAAGGGGAAAAAGATTGACGTCCATTTCAAAACACGTCATCAGGCACTGAAATGGGGAAGAAAGCACGTCAAGATTAAAGTGTATCGACGCTGATGCTAAAATGAATATAAAAAAGCAAAGCGCGGTTGATTGACATCGACGGCGTTTTTTTACTACCGTCATTTCCCTCATTAATTTACGATTGTCTGCACCAAGACGATGTCTCTTTCGTAGAACGGCTTTGAAACCGTCGGCGGATGGCTAAAATTTTCGTTTCTAATCTATCAGAGAAACAATTGTTGTTCTGATAAGCACGAAACCATCGGCAGCGCCGCTTTCCCAGATCCGACTTTCCGCTCTCGGGCAATGCCGTAACTGCTGAATACTGTGGCAAAATCCGGATCAGCATGTAATCTAACGGCGCATGGAGTCATCTCTTATGTATTTAAAAAAAGGCCGCCCGTTCCGCCAATGAATAGGCACGATCCGATCGCTTGCCGCATATATAGTGGTACAAGCGATTTTCTACGTAAAAAAACATCGATCGCCGCTTTTGTCACGTGACAAACAATTAAGCTTCCGTTATATAACAGCCTGGCTCGGGCGAGCAGCGGCAACCACTCCGTGGACATTTACTTTTCCCTGATGCAAACCTATTTTCCAATAAATTTTCAGGCAAAATTAATGTAAAAAAATATATAAAAAAACCTGGGCAAAACTCTTGACTCAATTTTATTGTCATGTAATATAGGCTTTAGGTTTAAAAGAATCATCTTTGTCATTCCATTAATCTTTTATCACTGTAGTTTTCGGGAGGAGAACGTTTTGCAGATCAGAGAAATGCAGCCAGTGGCAGAGAAGAAGGATGAAACATCGGGACACATGAAGCTGGAGAAGAAAGAAGTCAAGACGTGTTCGGAGCTGCTGAAGGAGTTCCATAAAAAGGAACAACCGTACGTAGCGGAAAAGATCGTGTTTAAGGGTATTGGCGACAAGGATGTTTATAATATCACCGCTCCTTTTTCCGATAACGGCGAAACCGTGCTGGCCGGGCGAGTCGAGCGCCGTGACGATGAACACTCTCAGGTTTACTTTTTCGTAAATGTTGATGGCAATTGGGTTCCGAAAAAAGGGGCGCCGGTCTTCGATCTACAGGATCCGTTCATTGCCCGTATCCAGGGTGACCTGGTACTCGGAGGTGTCGAAATCAATCCCGACCCGGTGAAAAGAGAGATTCTGCAATGGAAAACGGTGTTTTACCGCGGTAAGCATCTGGCCGATCTGCACAAGTTCACTAAAACGCCGGTCGGCATGAAAGATGTGCGGCTCACCGAATTAAAGGATGGTTCCGTCGGCGTACTGACCCGCCATCAAGGAGAAAAAGGTGGGCGAGGGAAAATTGGATTCACCCGTATTGCGACACTTGATGATCTGAATACCGACGTTTTTGAAAATGCGCCGCTTCTCGACGGACAGTTTCATGAACAGGAATGGGGCGGCGCCAATGAAGCCCACTTGCTGCCGAACGGCATGCTCGGCATTCTCGGTCACATTGCCTGCTTTGATCGCAGCGGCAATCGTCACTATTATCCGATGATCTTTGTGTTAGACCCGGATACCCGGCAATGTTCGGAGATCTCGCTGATTGCGACCCGCGCCAACTTTCTGGAGGGCCCAGCGAAACGGCCGGATCTGGCAGACGTCGTATTCAGCGGCGGACTGGTTCGTGAGCCTGACGGTACGGCGACGTTCTTTGCCGGAACGAGTGACGCGGAAGCGCAGAAAATCAAAATGAAAGATCCGTTTATACCGTATCTGCAGGCGGCAACCGTCTAATTAAGCACTATTGAAGAAAATGAACGAATCAAATAAAATTGTGGTATGCTAATAAGAAAGAAGATCGTTTGGAGATGGATTCTGCGTCGGTCCAGTCGGCTCTCTTCCTGTCTCTTATACACATCTCCGAGCCCACGAGACCCTAAGACATCTCG
>UQRJ01000102.1 GCA_900543345.1 uncultured Sporolactobacillus sp.
AGATCTACACAAGGCTATTCGTCGGCAGCGTCAGATGTGTATAAGAGACAGAAAGGAAAGCATTGTCCGGCTCATGCCGGAAGGGCGGAAGATATCGAATGAGAAAGCGGCGGAAATTCGCGCGCTCAGTCTTCCCGGCGTGTTTATCGCCGAAGACTTTCGCCGCGACTATCCGAACGGCCGTTTTCTGGCTCATGTGCTCGGTTTTGCCGGAATCGACAATCAGGGGTTGACAGGACTCGAGTCTTATTATAACGACGGGCTGAAAGGAAAAGCCGGCCATGTATCGTTCTTTTCCGATGTACACGGCCACCGCATGTCGGATCTGAAGGATCAGTATTCGCCGCCGAAGAGCGGTTCGTCGCTGATGCTGACGATCGATGCGCGCGTGCAGGCAATTATTGAGCGGGAACTGAATAACGCAATGGCTCAGTACCATCCGGAAAATGCACTGGCCGTAGCTATGGATCCGAATACGGGAGGAATCCTCGGCATGTCGTCAAAACCGGATTTTAACCCCGAAAAATATCAGCAGGTGAAATCCGAAGTGTATAATCATAATCTGCCGATTTGGAAAACCTATGAACCGGGATCAACCTTTAAGGTCATCACACTGGCGGCAGCGCTGGAAGAGAAAGTCGTCGATCTGAAACGCGATCGTTTCTACGACTCCGGTTCGATCGACGTCGCCGGCACGAAATTACATTGCTGGAAAAAAGGCGGGCACGGATCGGAGAGTTTCCTTGAAGTCGTGCAGAATTCCTGTAACCCGGGGTTTGTCGCCCTAGGCCAGCGGCTCGGCAAGGAAAAACTATTTTCGTATATCGATCAGTTCGGTTTTGGGGAAAAGACCGGGATCGATCTTCAAGGAGAAGCGAAAGGTATTTTATTCAAAAAGGACAAAGTTGGACCGCTGGAGGCGGCAACCACGGCATTCGGTCAAGGTGTTTCCGTCACACCGATTCAGCAGGTGGCTGCGGTTTCGGCAGCGATTAACGGCGGTTATCTTTATCAGCCGCATCTGGCCAAAGCGTGGATAGATACCGATACGGGCAAGGTCCTGCGCCGCATCGCGCCGGTGCTTAAGCGCCAAGTGATCACCGAGGCCACATCGAAGCAGGTCCGCGATACGCTGGAGAGCGTGGTCGCCCAGGGAACCGGCCGCAATGCCTATGTCGACGGGTACCGGGTCGGCGGCAAAACTGGAACGGCTCAGAAAGTCGCTCCCAAGGGAGGCGGATACATGCAGGGAAATTATATTGTCTCTTTCATGGGGTTTGCCCCGGCAGATAAACCGCGGATTGTCGTCTATGTGGCAATCGACCACCCGAAGGATACGGTTCAATTCGGTGGTACGGTCTCGGCACCGATTGCCGGCCGAATCATCGGCGACAGTCTCAGCGCAATGGGTGTGGCGAAAAAGAGCGGCGGACCGGAAAAAGAAGTCAAATGGCCGGATCAGCCGATGATTAAGGTCCCCAAGCTGATTGGCATGACGAAAAAAGAAATCGCAGCCGCAATGATTAATCTGAAATTAAAGACGGAGGGAAAGGGAAACGTTGTAACGATGCAGTCCCCCAAGCCCGGTGTAAAGGTCAAACAAGGTTCAACAATAATGATATACTTAGGTGACAAAAAGAAAGCGGACGATTAAAATAAGCAATGAACGTATGGCCGGAGCGGCAGGCGTCCGGTTATCCGTACATAATGAGTGAACAACGGAACGGACCGCGTCGCCGGATAATATGCAAGTGTTGGGACGTGTTGACATGAGGTTGAAGGATTGCCTGAAAGCGATCGATCATTTCAGGCAGGATAAAGAAGGAAATCCCGAAATTACGGATCTGGTGGTTGACTCTCGTCTGATAAGACCCGGGTCATTGTTTTTTTGTATCAAGGGCCATCATCTAAACGGCCATCGCTTTGCGGCACAGGCGGCACTGCGCGGGTGTGCGGCGATTATCGCTCAGGAAGTCGTCGATGTCGATGTACCGGTTGTCTATGTCGATGATTCTTATCGCGCCCTGGCTATGATCGCCGATTATTATTATGGACACCCGAGCCACGATTTGCACATGGTCGGTGTGACCGGAACGAACGGCAAGACGACTATTACTTATCTTGTGCAGGCTATTCAGGAAGACTGCGGCATGAGTACAGGGTTAATCGGTACGATGGGTATCCATTATAAAACCGCGGTCGCATCCGTCGTCAATACGACGCCGGAAGTCCACCTCATCCACCGGCATCTTGCCAAAATGAAAGCGGAGGGCGCCGCGTCCGTGGTAATGGAAACATCATCCAACGCGCTGTATGACGGACGCGTCCGCGGTTGTGATTTCAATGTTGCCGTTTTTACTAATCTAACGGAAGATCATCTCGACCTGCATGGAACGATGAAAGATTATATGTATGCGAAAAGTATTCTTTTTTCGCAATTAGGCAATCGGTACGGCGACGGGATCAAGGTCGCCGTCTTGAATGCAGATGATCCGGTGTCCGCCGTTTACCGCCATATGACGGCCGCGCCGGTACTGACTTACGGCATTGACCGCCCGGCCGATTTTCATGCTTCACATCTTCGTATTATGCCGAAAGGAACGAGCTTTACCCTGACCGTAGGCGGAAAGGACTATCCGGTGCGGATGAGGCTGATCGGTAAATTCAGTGTATACAATGTGCTGGCGGCGCTGGCGGCCTGCTCCGTTCACGGATTCGATATGAAACGAATGATCACAGCGGTGGAGCGGATACCGGGTGTGTCCGGCCGGTTTGAGCCGGTATCCGCCGGTCAGCCGTTTACCGTCATCGTTGATTATTCGCATACGCCCGACAGTCTGAAAAACGCGCTGGCGACGATCAAGGAATTTGCTGAAAAGCGTATTATTACTGTGGTCGGTTGCGGCGGCGATCGTGAACATGGAAAACGCCCGGTGATGGCCCGAATTGCCGTCTTCGGCAGCGATCTGGCCATTCTGACATCGGATAATCCGCGAACCGAAGATCCTGAGGCGATCCTGCGCGAGATGGAAGCCGGTGTCCGTGGCCGAAGTTATGTTAAAATTACGGATCGCCGCGAGGCTATTCGTTACGCCGTCAGGCATGCTTCAAGCGGCGATATTATCCTGATTGCCGGTAAGGGGCACGAAACCTATCAAATCGTCGGCAAAACAAAACATCATTTCGACGATCGCGAAGTGGCCAGGGAAGCTATTGTCGAGAGCATGCGGCAACGGGATACGAGAAACTAAAGGAGTGTTAGTAGTCGATGGGGATAAGTATTGACCTAATTCGGAATCAGGCGGTCCGGATAATCGGCAATCTGGACGGAGCGGTCCGATTGAACGTGACGACCGACAGCCGACAGCCGGTCACTGACGGATTATTCGTTCCACTGGCCGGCGAGCATTTCGACGGTCACGCTTTTTTGCGCGAGGCGATCCAAAACGGTGCTTCTGCCGCATTTTGGACGTTGAGCAGGCCGGTACCGGCCGATTTGCCTGCCGGTTTTCCACTACTATTTGTCAGAGATACATTGCGGGCTTTGCAGAGCTTGGCTAAAGCGTATCTGTACCGGACTCAGCCGAAAATCATTGCCGTGACCGGGTCAAACGGGAAGACGACGACAAAGGATATGGTGGCAAGCATTCTTTCGCGTCGTTTCAAATGTTACAAAACGCAGGGGAATCATAATAATCATATCGGTGTACCGCTGACCATTCTGACCATGCCGGAAGATACCGAGGTACTGGTCCTGGAGATGGGGATGAACCATTTCGGCGAATTGACTTTTCTCAGTCAGTTGGCTCGCCCCGACATCGCGATTATAACCAATATCGGTGAATCGCATCTCGAATACCTCGGCAGCCGGGCGGGAATTGCCAAAGCTAAACTGGAAATTACGAACGGATTGAAGAAACGGGGAACATTGATTATTGATGGGGACGAACCGCTTCTGACTAACGTTCATACCAATGCTTTTAAGATTATAAAATGCGGTTATGGTGAAGAGAACGACTGGATGATCACGGATGCTGAGCCCCACATCGAAGGGTACGGCTTTTCTCTGAATCACGGCGACGAACAATATTTTGTACCGGTTTTAGGGAAACACAATGTCAAAAATGCTGTCTATGCGCTGACGGTCGCTCGAATTCTCGGTATGAATCCACGGTCTGTTGAGGAAGGATTGAAGCATCTGCAACTGACGGAAATGCGCTTTGAACGACTGGTGGGATTTGGTGGTTCAACGATAATCAACGATTGTTATAATGCCAGCCCGTCGTCGATGAAAGCATCGGTCGAAACGCTGAAGGCGTTACCCGGATTCGATAAACGGGTTGCCGTACTCGGCGATATGTATGAATTGGGCAAAGACGAAAAAAAGATGCATCGAAGTGTGGCGGATGTGTTGACGCCGCCGATCACTCACGTCGTGACGATCGGATCGAAGGGCGCGTGGATTGCCGATCCTCTTCGCGAACGGGGAGACAACGGAGTCATTGTCCGTTCGTTTTCCAGTCAAGAAGAAGCTCGGCACTACCTGGCCGGTCTGTTGGACGATCGGACCGTGATGTTATTCAAAGCGTCGCGCCTGATGGAACTGGAACGCCTGGTTGCCGCACTGAAATGAGAACCCGGATTGGCTTTCGGGCCGGTCACGAACATTTGTCATACCGGCCGGGCGGCAGGTCGTCCGCCGTTATCCAAAGGAGCGAATGGATTCATGTTTTTGGTTCAACTACTTGGACTTGCGATTTCATTTTTAATTACACTGGCCGTTGCGCCACTGCTTATTCCATTGCTGAGAAAGCTTCATTTTGGCCAGTATATCCGCAAAGAGGGCCCGAAAAGCCATCAAAAAAAAGCGGGCATTCCGACAATGGGCGGTGTGATTTTTCTAGTCAGCATTACGGCAAGCGTTATTTTTCTGGCGATGAAATACGGCGTCGTTTCCCAAGATACGTATATGCTGCTGTTTGTGACGCTTGGATTCGGGTTGATCGGCCTAATCGATGATTTCATTAAAGTCGTGATGAAGCGGAATATGGGACTGACTTCGAAGCAGAAAATACTCGCACAGCTGGTTATCGCCGTCATTTTCTGGTTCTTCGTCACTCGATTCGACTATTCGACCGCCGTTGCGTTTCCGGGCACAAATTGGTCGCTCAACCTGCATTGGTTTTATCCGTTATTTGCGATTTTTTTACTGGTCGGCGTACCGAACGCGACCAATCTTACAGACGGTCTGGACGGCCTGCTCGGCGGACTGGCGGCTATTTCGTTTGCCGCTTATGCCGTGATCGATTTTTATGATCCGATGCAGGCGCTCAGCGGCGATGCTGTTTTTGCGATGATTATGGTCGGCGCGATGCTCGGTTTCCTGATTTTTAACGCTCACCCGGCACGTGTGTTCATGGGCGATACCGGATCGCTTGCCATCGGCGGCGCACTTGCCGGGATGGCGATTCTGACCCATACGGAGATCCTGCTGGCGATTATCGGCGGCGTCTATGTGATTGAAACACTTTCCGTCATCATTCAGGTCATCTCGTTTCAGACGACCGGAAAGCGTGTCTTTAGAATGACACCGATTCATCACCATTTCGAGCTTTCCGGATGGTCGGAATGGAAGGTCGTCGTCATATTCTGGCTGGTGGGACTGCTGCTGGCTTTGATCGGAGTTTATCTGAAGGTGGGGATTAAGATTTGAAAACGACACACACCTTTGCGGGCAAACGTATATTGGTGCTTGGGCTCGGTAAGAGCGGTTATTCAGTCGCCAAGCTCATGCATCGACTCGGCGCGCGAGTGACTGTCAACGACCGCAGCGATCTGACGGGAAACGCTCATGCCGAGGAATTGAAGCGGCTGGGCATTCGCGTCATCGGCGGTGGACATCCGCTCGAATTGTTGGACGATCATACTGATTTATTGATCAAGAACCCGGGCATTCCGTATCGTAACCCGCTTGTTCGAAAAGCGGCGAATCTGGGTGTCCGGACCATTACCGAAGTAGAAATTGCCGGCGAGTTGTCGGAAGCACCATTCATCGGCATCACCGGATCGAATGGGAAAACGACGACGACGATGTTGATCGGCGAAATGATGAAAAGCTCATCGTGGCAACCGATTGTAGCCGGAAATATCGGAACGGCGTTGACCTCGGTCATTGAGAAGGCAGGGGCGGATAACGTCATCGTGGCCGAGTTGTCGAGTTTTCAACTGCTTGGGACGGAGACATTTCATCCGCGTGTCGCTGTTGTATTGAATATTTACGATCATCATCTCGATTATCACGGAACGGTAGAAAATTATGCGCGGGCGAAAGCGAGAATTACGATTAATCAGACATCGGAAGATACGCTCGTGTATAATGCGGATAGCGAGCGGGTGGTCCGTTTTATCGCCAATGCTTCCAAGGCGGCGAAAGTACCATTTTCGCTGACAAAAGTCCTCAGCCAGGGGGCTTGCCTCGCTGACGGCTACATTTGTTTCAACGGCAAACGCCTTATCCGCGTCGATGAGATGGGACTTCCGGGCGAACATAACCTCCAAAATGCCCTGGCTGCCGTTGCGGTGGCTAAGACGAGCGGTGTAGCGTCTTCGGCGATTGCTGCTGTCTTGAAGTCGTTCAAGGGGGTTCGGCACCGTCTACAGCATGTCGGTGACATCCGTGGCCGGATAGTTTACAACGATTCAAAAGCGACCAATATTCTGGCGACGGCGGAGGCACTGAAGGCGTTCCCCGGAAAAAACATCGTATTACTGGCCGGCGGTCTGGATCGCGGCAATGCGTTCGACGCGCTTATTCCTCATTTACGGAAAGCGGCAGTCAAAGCGGTTCTTCTATTTGGGCAAACGGCGAAAAAACTTGAGGATGCTTGTAGACAAGCAGACATTCCGATCATCAGACGCACGAAGAATGTAGAAGAGGCGGTTCCGGAAGCTTTTGCTTTGTCCGATCCGGGGGACGTGATTCTGCTTTCGCCGGCATGTGCCAGCTGGGATCAGTATCGTTCTTTCGAGCAGCGCGGCGACATATTTATTCGCGAGGTGAATAAATTTAACTAAGGACAGGCCGACGGGCTGCAATCGGTTCGGACAAATCAATGCCTGTCCGGACGGAGTGTTGCCTATGCCAGACCGGACGCATCCGGATCGTCTGCTCCTGCTTGCGACACTGGCACTTCTGGGCGTCGGGCTGATGATGGTTTACAGCGCGAGCGAAGTGTCGGCGGCAAGAAATTTCGGAGATGCATTTTACTTTCTGAAACGGCAGGCGTTGTTTGCGGCTTTCGGTGTAGCGGTGATGTTGCTGGTTATGCGGATCGATTATCGAACGTGGAAACGGTGGGCGAAACCGGCAGTGGCAGGCTGTTTCATCCTCCTGCTGCTTGTCCTGATTCCCGGTGTCGGCCTGACACGCGGCGGGGCAACCAGTTGGCTCGGTGTCGGAGCGTTTTCCATTCAACCTTCCGAATTCATGAAGTTTTCGCTCATCTTATTTTTGGCGACGCATTTGTCCGCAAATCAACAGAAACTGCCCTCGTTGCGGAAGGGGCTCATTCCGTCGCTGATTCTGCCGCTGGCGGCATTCGGGCTGATTATGTTGCAGCCTGATTTCGGATCGGCGATGGTCCTCGTACTGACGTGCCTGGTGATGATCTTTGTGGCCGGTGCGCGCATCGCTCACTTTATCGCAATGGGTATGCTCGGACTGGCGGGGATTGCCGGCCTGATTATCTCCGCACCGTATCGGCTCAAACGTCTGACTTCATTTATCGATCCGTGGAGTGAGGCAAGCGGCGGCGGTTATCAGATCGTCCAGTCGCTTTTGGCAATCGGTCCCGGCGGATTAATGGGATTCGGCCTGGGGCAAAGCCGGCAGAAATATATGTATTTGCCGGAGGGCCAGAATGATTTCATCTTTTCGATCATTGCCGAAGAGCTGGGGATGATTGGTGCGACGGCGGTTCTGCTGCTGTTCTGCGTGTTGCTCTGGCGCGGCATCGTGACGTCGATCAAAGCACCGGATTTATTCGGTACGCTGCTGGCTCTTGGGATTACCGGGATGATCGCCATTCAGGTCATGATTAATATTGCGGTTGTCACCGGATTGATCCCGGTAACGGGCATTACTCTTCCGCTTCTCAGTTATGGGGGCTCTTCATTGACACTGATGCTCGTGTCCGTCGGCATCTTGTTAAATATCAGCAGCCATGCCGAGGGAGGGCGCTAGAAGCTGGTGCGGATGATGCTTCGGAAAAAGTAGCGCTGCGAAGGGAGAAAGCAGAGTTGGATAAGGACAAAGTCATTCCGCTGGAAGATCGTCTGCCGCAGCTGAAAAGAGAACGGAAACAGAAAGCGAACCGACGTTTTGCGTTTTATGCGTCGCTTTTCTTTTTACTCGTGTTGATTGTCGTGTATGTCCAGTCGCCGCTTAGTAAGATCAATCGGATTATCGTGGAAGGCGAACAAATCACCGCTCGCAGCGATATTGTCCGGGCGAGCGGACTGACAGCAAATACACATATCTGGGATATTCGTTCGCGGAAAATAGCCGACCGGGTGGAACAGCTCCGCACGATCCGAAGCGCTGACGTCCATACATATTTTCCCAATACCGTTCGGATTCACGTGACCGAGTACGGCAGGAAGGCTTATCTGTCTAAAGGAGATCGGTATTATCCAATTCTTCAGAATGGTGCGGTGCTGGACGACCTTCCAATCGGAAAGTTACCGACCGATGCACCGATATTGATTCATTTCACCGATAAATCGGCGCTGAAAGCGGTCTCTGCGGGGCTTTCCGCCCTTCCCACGCAGGCTGTACGAAATATTTCGGACATTCACTATCAAAAAAGTTCCGATATGGAAGACAATCTGCTTTTATATATGAACGACGGGAATCGAATTATCGCCAGTACGAAAACATTCAGCAAAAATATTAAATTTTATCCCAAAATCATTGCCGGTTTACCCGAAGGAAAAAAGGGAAC
>UQRJ01000103.1 GCA_900543345.1 uncultured Sporolactobacillus sp.
CGTCGGCAGCGTCAGATGTGTATAAGAGACAGCTTTATGACGCATCCATAGTTTTGATCTTACCTATGAGGAATTGAAACAAAAATCCAATACTGTAATCTTAAATTTTACAGTTGTTTTGATCTTACCTATGAGGAATTGAAACATGATTGGAAGATGATCGGCGGGCGTCTGTCGCTGTGGGTTTTGATCTTACCTATGAGGAATTGAAACCCATCCGCATCGGTTACCTTGTCCAAGACCCGCATCTGTTTTGATCTTACCTATGAGGAATTGAAACCTGTTGAGAGGCAAGCTAAGCGTAGTAGCCTTCGCGTTTTGATCTTACCTATGAGGAATTGAAACCGGGGCGGCTGTCATATCGCTGCTGCTTACCGCCCTGTTTTGATCTTACCTATGAGGAATTGAAACTACTATCATATCTCATATATGCTCTCATATGGCGTCGTTTTGATCTTACCTATGAGGAATTGAAACCAACTTCAGAACGACGTATACGGTACAGAGTGGCAGAGTTTTGATCTTACCTATGAGGAATTGAAACAGCCTATGAAATGGGTGATAATATCCGTTATCACCCGTTTTGATCTTACCTATGAGGAATTGAAACCCGAGCTAACGGCTAGACCGCCGATTAATAAACATCGTTTTGATCTTACCTATGAGGAATTGAAACCAGAGATCATAGAACTTCACCCGACGGAATGGCGGAAGTTTTGATCTTACCTATGAGGAATTGAAACATAATCCAACTAAGTAAACCACTGTAAGAATAAGTGGGTTTTGATCTTACCTATGAGGAATTGAAACTATCATACTATATATAGACGCACATGTATCGCATCCGTTTTGATCTTACCTATGAGGAATTGAAACATCGTAGTCAATCCATCCGTTTTCTTTCATCATCTCAGTTTTGATCTTACCTATGAGGAATTGAAACCAAGTTCGCAGATAGCCCACATAAAGGAGAAAAAGTTTGTTTTGATCTTACCTATGAGGAATTGAAACTTAATTAGGGTAATCCGCCGCACTGATGTGATCACGGAGTTTTGATCTTACCTATGAGGAATTGAAACTGATAACTATGCAATTTCCAAGAATTGGGGATGCTGGTTTTGATCTTACCTATGAGGAATTGAAACCTCTAGGAGGCAATAAAATGATTGAAGACATTAAAAGTTTTGATCTTACCTATGAGGAATTGAAACTAATGCTTTTTCCCGGCAACGGTTATCCACGCGCGAGTTTTGATCTTACCTATGAGGAATTGAAACGGCTTTGAAAGGCGTCGACGGTTAAGACAGACCAAAAGTTTTGATTTTATCTATGAGAAATTGTTTCTATTAAAGTAAAGAAAAACTTTTGCATGGTTTTTGATCTTGCTTATTTAGGATTTGAAAGCTATTATTTTTCTCCACCATTAAATTATTGCTGAGATTGATGATGAGGCGATTAAAAGTACGATGGTTATGTTAATAAAAAATTTTTAATTTTTAACAAATAGGTATAATATAAAGTTATAATAATAAAGAGAGGAGGAAAATTCTTTGCGCCTGAAGATTAAGTTTCGACCACATCCTGATCAGGAAAAAATCATTGTTCCTATTCATTATCAATCTTTACTTCAGGGAATCATTTACCACTCACTTGACGAAGACCCTGCATTTCAGAAGTTTGTCCATAATCGTGGCTTTATAAATGATCGGCGCAAATTTAAACTGTTTACGTTCAGCCGTTTATTTGGCCACGCTTACTATGATCGACAGACGCATCAGTTGATCTTTCACGATACTGTTTTTTGGTATGTTGGGTCAGTGCTTCCACAATTGATTCATTCACTGGGTGATCGGTTGTTGCTCAGTGATGGTATTCGATTAGGGAATCAGATTGTAATGATAGATAGCGTAGCCTATGAAAAGCTTCCTCAATTTAAGACAAATGTGTTGTCGATTCAAATGTTATCGCCGATCGTTGTTTACTCGACAATCGAAAAAACGGATGGGGGACGGCTGACTCATTTTTTTGGCCCACATGATGAGGCGTTCAGACAATTGGTGTTGAAAAATTGCTTGCGAAAATATGAAGCGTATTACGGCGAACCCTACCAAGACGAACTCGATTTTCATCCACTTCGTGTTGTACGAGGAGATAAAGTGGTTACCGCTTATCGGGAAACAATCATCAATGCGTGGAACGGTACTTATCGATTGCGAGCCAATCGTAAAATGCTTAATTTTCTATATGAAGCGGGAATCGCCGGGAAAAATAGCCAGGGATTCGGTATGTTTACCGTCGTGGCTGGGGGAGGCGAATTGCATGCTCACGGAGTCGGTCATTGAAATAGGTCGGCCAATTGTTACTAGCGATCTTCCGAATGAACAACGTATTCGTTGGTTGACCGATAGTGACGATCAGAAGTGTAAAAATTTTTTTCAAAACATTTTGATAGTGGAAGTTAAAGCTGGCTCTTCAGCCTTTCATTTTGTGAATTTTAACGAACCGTCTTCTATTGGCAGTCGCCGTAACAGTGCATTCCCGGTCGCACTTCCCAACGGCGGAAATCCGCTTCATGCTCAAGGTGTTTATCCCCTACCTTGCTATCTAATGTACGATCGACATATTAAAGCAATGAACCAACCGACATTTGTTGCTGAAAAAATTATTTCACCACGATTAAAAAATACGATTGCTTATCGATCAAAATCAGCAGAAATGCGTATGGCTATTGCATCAACTGTTGCTCAAGAACTGGCTCGTCATTACAGCAATTTTATTGCGACGGATAAGTCAAAGCAACTGGGCATTCTTTATATTATCGATCATAGTTTGCCGCTTTTTATATCCTTGCCTCAACGTGAGAATACCGACCATTTGTTATGGATTTGTGAGAGTACCCTCGTTAAGGGTGAACAGATTTTCCTGAATATTGATCAGGCGCTGCCGGCAATTATTGAAAGCCGCTTTTCCGAGGCTAAGATCCTTGGCGATCAAAAAAATGCCGTTTCGACATTCAGTAATCAAAGAGAAGCCGAGGTGGTCTCGGTTTATAATAAATCGTGGCTTTGGCTGTCACCGACTTGGGAGCTGCCCCGTTCTATTTATTGGGGAGAGAAAGAATGGACGAGGGGCATTAAGATCGATAAGAAAAACTATGAAGCTTTTTTATATGGGGCTCAATTTCTTAAACAAATTACGGTGGCCATTCGGCCCGGCCTGCTGAAGGAAATGTTTGCACCGATTACGAGTGTCGAAGCGAAAAGGAATATGCGGGTAAGCAGTTTTGAAAGCGTTTACGGTGTTCCTTTGGTTCTTCCTTTATTGAAAGGCGATTCGCAGCAACTTTATGAAAAATATCGCCGTATTCTCAAAAGAGATTCACAGGCAGACGATTTGCAGTTGGAAATTATTGCGGGTATCGATCGTATGATACCGAAAATGAGTAATGCTCATCGTTTAGCGCTGCTATATTATTCCGGCGATTTATCACGGGGAAATATTCATATTCGCATGATGATTAACGATATTATTCCGTCCGTTGCTTCAGCCGTTCAACACATTATCAAAGCCATCAATGCCTCTGATTGGTGGGAAATTAATCGTTACCTCAGTAATTCGAATATCGACAAAATCGATTATCGTGTCCGAACGCTCCCTTCCCTATTAGCAAATGCTTTCGGTCCCGGTTATTTATGGCAATCTTTTCAATCGATTTTACATAAGGAAGGGTTTAATGTTAATCGATTGTATCGGGCAACCGTCGAGAAGTTGAACGCACTGGCCAATAAAGAAGATCATTGGGGCATGGTTCATGAACTAGCGTTTCATCTGATGTTTCTGGCTTTTAAACGCGACTATGATCGATCAATTATGCAACAAGAGGGAGTGGATAGCTTGAATCGATGGCAGAATTTGCAGCAGGCATATCATCATGGTGAATTGACGACCGATGCATTAAACCAGGCAGATGCGCTTGGCTATGCGACTGGATTATTGCTGAAACAATTTGCCAATTCTTATCAACGGAAAACCGGTAATGATTTTATTAAGAAAAAAGTGATGAAATTTGGCAGTAAGCTGACACCGGATCGTGTATGGAAAAATGGTGTGCTGGTTTGCGAGGAGCTAAAAGAGCAATGGGATATGGGGCTGGCCGGTAATTTCTACCCGATGCTTGGCATTGTGCTTGCCTCATTGGTCGATGCCAATGAACGAGGAATCCTGGGTAAAGATCGGGATATTTTTATGACAGCTTTTTGGGCGGGCTTTCTCACATATAAAAAGCTTGATGAAACAAAGAATTACGAGGGGGAAAAAACCAATGGTTAATAGTGGCGAATTGCTGTTTCTAAAATCGGTTAAAGACGGCATACCGAACCGAGATCCCTTACAGGATAGCGATGCTCGACGTATTTTTCCTGAAGAAGACGGTCGAATATCATTGAGCGATGTGAGCATTAAGCGGGATGTCCGCGATTATGTCCTTGCTCAGCAACCGGATGGAGGGCCAAACAAAGACAACTTCATTTTTGTTCAGCAGATTATAAATGAAAAGGGAAAACTTTTGGGCCGTAAAAGTTTAGCTGAAAAGATAGCCGCCGCTGTCGGTAAAGAAAACGAAGCAAAAAAAGCAATGAAATCAATTTTACGGCAACATAGTTTTGACGTACGTACTTTCGGCGTTGTCTACTCGGTGCAAGGTACTAATTTCAATCTAACCGGGCCGGTGCAATTTGGCTGGGCCCATTCACTGCATCCGGTAGATAGTCAGTACGTGCAAGGGACCGTCGTCATGCCAAGTGCCGATGCAACCGGAGATCAAGAGGGAAAAACGCAAGGCACGATTTGGACGACTTACATTGTCCCCTTTGCAATTTTTGCCATGCCAGCCGTTATTAATGCCAAAAATGCTGAATTAAGTGGGATGACTGAGGCTGATCAGGAATTACTATTAAAAGCACTGTGGCAGGGAACGCAGTTTCGTCAGGCTCGAGGGCGCGGTCAGCAACAACCACTGCTTCTCATTCATGTCGAATACTCGGATCCATTTTTTCGAATCGGTTATCTTGAGGACCTCATTCGGTTAATTCCTGACGCCGATGAATTTCGTAAGACTGGGAACAAACCCGCTTCATTGAAAGATGTCGGCATTGATGTGCGTCCACTCTTGGAAACCTTAGAGCGTTTCTCGGATAAGATAGCGCGCTGCCGCATTTGGCATCATCCGACGCTACGGGTTGAAGGCAATATTCAGCCATATGAACAACCGTTCAAGTAAGGTGTGATTGGTATGAAAGCTGTAAGTTTTACAGTAAAAGGAACCATTGCTCACTTTCGCCGGCCGGATACGACTGCTACGCAGCTGACGTATCCCTTTATCACACCGACAGCCGCAAAAGGTTTAGTCGGTGCTATCCTGGGCATTACCGATTTCGTGACCCACGATAAAGTGGCCATTGCATTGCTTCATCCCGTCCGAACAACAGCGCAACAACTCTCAATGCTCGGGAAGGATAACGGTAGAACTTTCAATCGTCCAACGACGATTGAACTATTGGTCAATCCTGCTTACCGCATTTATTACGTGGGTGACGAACATGTTGATGAACTTGCGAAACGGTTGTTACATAGGGAAGCCGTCTATCCAACGTATCTTGGCTCCGGCTATGCTTTGACATTCCCACTGTTCGGTGCTTTTTATGAAAGCGTTCAACCGCTGCCACAGCAGGTGGATCAGGTTCAGACACGTACGGTCATTCCTGTACATTTTGTGAAGCAGTTGATCTTTGCTGAGAATGAATATTTAAGCCGAGCAAATGGTTTTATGCAGAACTACCTTGGCCAACGAAATTTTGAAAAATCACTCTCGTTCTTATATGAACGAACAGGGTGCGAAATAACCTTTATTCCCGATGATGCGGTTTGGGAAGCAAAGGGTGTTGTTCGGGCAGGAGATGAATATCTATGTCTGACGTAATTCCGTTCAAAGATTGTATTGCCCGTCCTGGCCAGAAACTTAGTACACATTTGCTGCAGGTCAAAACAAATATTGCATCGTTTCTCGTCGATTATCCGCACGATTTGCGTACGCTGGCCGGCTTGGCCGGCTTATGCCACGATCTCGGCAAGAATCATGCCGACTGGCAATATTATATTAATCATCCGCAAGTTAACAAGGGCCCCAATCATGCGGATTGTGGGGCCTTCTTTTTTTCTTTGTTTGGTTACCGATGGTTGCAAGCGATAACTGGTTGGAACACGTATAAAGTTGACTGGTTATTGCTTATACGCGATATTGCCGATCATCATAGTCAATTAAAAAATCTGGGCGACAACGATGGGTGGCTGCATAACTATGAGTGGGATTGTTTTGATTTAAGCGGTATTGGCCGATTCATTTATGACCAGTATCGAGTATTGCACCACATTGATTTATCAATCGCATCTCTGCGATCCTGGATCAGAGAAGCCCCCGATCTTTTATATGAAGCGGAAGATGAATTAGATCTGGGTTATCATAAATGGAACCCCCTTGGATTGATGAAACAAATTCAACAGCGACGTCAATTGACGACGGGATTGATTGCTGGCGATCGGTTTAGTGTGAAGGCCATTGTCGATCGGACTTTCTCCGGTAAAGGACTGGTGGCCAAGGTCGAGGCTTACTGCAGTAGTTTGCCAGCGGTCGGTCGACTTGCCCACGTTCGCCGGCAAGCGCAACAAATCATTATGAACCAGCTCAAGCAAGCTGTGGATGCTCGCTTTTATGTGATTGATATGCCGACCGGCTACGGAAAGACGTTGGTCAGTTTGAAAATTACCGGCTGGCTGGCTGAACATAAAGGTTATGCGAAATTAATTTATATTGCTCCCTATTTATCGATTTTGTCACAAAACAGCCACGTGATTCGATCAGCGACGTCGATTGTGCCGATCGAACATCATTCGCTCGCCCTGATCGATTCGTCCAATCAACGTACGGATGAGAGTCAATTGGCGATGGAATCATGGGCACATCCAGTGATCAGCACCAGTTTTCAACAATTGTGGAAGGCGTTATTTCCGAAGCGAGCGCAGGATGTACTGCGTCGCAGTTTTTTGAAACATAGTGTATTAATCATTGATGAGCCGCAAATTTTTAATCCCGATGTCTGGAATCTGTTTTTATGTGGCCTAGACGCCTTGGTGGAGCAATTGGACTTACGCATTTTATTTTTATCAGCGACTATGCCGCCCTTTCGATACGGTTTACGTGAAGAGCCGGCAATTTTGCATGTCGGTCCAAGTTCCGACAATAATCGTTATCAACTCGAATGTAGCTGGAAAAGCCAGGATGAAAAGTCTGTTGCTCAGGACATTGCCGCATCGTCATATGATACACAGGCAGCGATTTTTAACACCATTGAGGATGCTTATCGAGTCTATCGGCAATTAAATGATGAGCATGCTTTTTTACTGCACGGATTAATGATCCCCATTCATAAGAACATGATGATTCATAAAATCGCTCAAGCGCTGCAAAATCCAGCGTGCTTTCCGATTCGTGTGATTTCGACACAAATTCTTGAAGCTGGCGTGAATCTCAGTTTTCAGTACATTGGCCGAGCATTGTCGGTCCTTCCATCAATTTTACAAACAGCCGGTCGCGTAAATCGTCATTTAGAAGGGGAAAAAATAGGTTTGCTACGTGTTTTTCCATTTTTCAGAAATGGGGAAAAGGACACACGTTCTTGTATCTACGAGAGATCATTACAAAATTTGACGGATCAATTGCTTAAGAAAAAAGAAAAATGGTTGGAAAACGATTTATATGATCTGATTCGCATCTATTACAAAAGAATGTTTAACGAAAACACGAGAGAGGCCGCCCTGGCGTCTATTCGTGACGCCTATGAAGGGAACTGGTCGGCACTGATGAAGTATCAACCGTTTGCAAGAGATTATCAAACTTTACCGATTTTCATTCCTTGGGTAGCGAACGAACTGGGTGATTTACCAGCAGACGTCGTTGTTTTGCAGAAAAAATTTGCGGTGTCCAATCCGCTTGAGATTTATGAACACTTCAGAGACAAATCGTGGTTGAATAAACAAAGTTTCGTTGAGCGAAAGCAATTCATGATTCTTTTTCATTACTATGTTCTAGATTTACCGCTTAGAAAAGCATTCGAGTTGGCCAGCAAGGAAGATTTTCTAGAATACAAGATTCCTCTGCTTGAAGATACGACAGCTTATGATACAAAATGTGGACTTAAAACCAGATTCGATGATCTGGATCCGTTTATTTTATAAGAAGAGGTGATCGGCATGTCTGAGGAACTGGATATCACCGGAACCAATATTTGGTATTATCATATATGCAAGCGAGAAGCTTGGTTAATGATGCATCAACTAGCGCCGGATCAAGAGGATGAGAATGTCGAAATCGGTCGGTTTATTCACGAGTATCGATATGGTCGGGCTAAAAAAGAAATAGCCGTTGGCACCATTAGAATCGATCAACTACAACTTAGCAGAGGTCGACTCGTGATCAAAGAGGTAAAAAAATCGTCCAAGTTTATCGAAAGTGCTCGGCTGCAATTGCTATATTATCTTTACTATTTTAAAAAGATGGGAATTGATGCGGAGGGGGAACTGCGCTTCCCGGAAGAACGTCGAACGGAAAAAGTGCAATTGAGTGATGAAGATGAAGAAGAAATCAGCCAACTGATCATTGAAATTAAAAAACTATATCGGCAATCGATACCTCCTGCTGCTCAAAAAATAAATTTTTGCCGTAACTGTGCTTATAAGGAATTTTGCTGGGCGGAGGGTTAAAAAAGTGAAAAGAACATTATATATTTTTCAAAATGGCGAACTGAAACGTAAAGATAACAGTCTCTTTTTCGAACTGTCTCTTATACACATCTGACGCTGCCGACGAATAGCCTT
>UQRJ01000104.1 GCA_900543345.1 uncultured Sporolactobacillus sp.
GTGGGCTCGGAGATGTGTATAAGAGACAGGGAGGTATCAGCCAGATTGTCCAGACCCATCAGCTCGTTCAGACTGTCCAGACAGTGACGCGCCAGGCGATGACACAGACGATCCGCGGTGTGGTGAACCGGGAACTGCAAGATATTCTCGGTCACGAGAAAGCGGTGGAAGATCTGCCACCGGAAAAGCAAGGAAAAATCATGGAAGTTGTCGATGAAATGGGTGAGCAGGCCGATCTTATCGTCTGCATTCTTGTCGACACAAGTGCCAGCATGAAAAGCAAACTGGCGACGGTTAAAGAAGCACTAACGGATCTTTCACTGAGTCTGTCCGCACGAATGGGCGATAATCTTTTTGCTCTCTATTTATTTCCCGGGAAAAGGCAACCGGTCCGCCGGGCGGTCGGATGGACACGGAAGCTGGAACATATTGAACATGCCTTTGCCAAAGTCGGCGCCCGTGGAGTGACTCCAACCGGTCCGGCCTTGCGTGAAGCGTTGAAAAGCTTTGATCGGTCTGCCGGACGAAACCTGTCCGCCGATGACGAAAATTATAACGATGAGGCAAGATAATCCTTTCCCCGGGCCTGGGGCGGTGCTGACCGGTAAATGGCATGGGCGTCGGTACCGGATTATTCGCGAATTGGGCAGCGGCGCCCAGGGGACGGTTTTTCTGGCGGCTTCTTCGCGTGGGCCGGTAGCGCTGAAAATGGCCAAAGATCAGGCTTCCTTGATTACGGAAGTCAACGCACTCAAAGAACTTGAAAAAAGTTGCGGTGAGTCGCCGGGGCCGCGTCTGTATGATCATGACGATTGGTTCGATGGCCGGAATACGATCGGGTTTTGCGCCATGGAATACCTGCGAGGGACGCCGCTTAACGAGGCATTGCGCACAAAATCCGTTGATTGGGCGGCTGTTTTTGTTTTACAATTACTGAAGCAATTGCAGCAAGTTCATCGGGCCGGCTACGTATTTGGCGATCTGAAACCGGAGAATTTGGTATTGATCGATCGCCAGCACCGCATCCGTTGCGTCGATTTCGGCGGAGTGACGCGCGTTGGGCGGTCTATCCGTGAATATACCGAATGCTATGATCGCGGTTATTGGGGACTTGGTACCCGAAAAGCGGATCCGCCTTACGATTTATTTGCGTGTGCGATGATCTTACTGAATGCCTCGGAAAGGCGGCAAATTCGGCGATCGGAACATCCGCGTGAGCAGCTGCTTCGCCGGATCGACGACAGTGTGGCATTAGCTCCTTACAGAAAGGTCGTCCGTCGTGCAGCGGTCGGCGGCTATTCATCGGCACTGCAGATGCGCGAAGAGCTGCTTAAGTCGATGATGAAAAAGCGTCCGTCTCCCGAAAATGGCCGCGGGAGGTGGGCATGGTCGGTGGCAATCGTGATCATCGGGCTGTATGTCATTTTTGTCTTTGTTGCGGTGATCTGATTACAAGGAGGGTTCGATTCGCCCGGCGGTTGGTGTATGATTAAGTTTGATAGTAAGCGACGGTTTTCTCCGGGGAGCGGCGAATGTCATGACCTTTGAAGAACGAGTGATGCATTTTATTGAAAAACATCGACTGATCCGGCCAGGCATGCGTGTTGTTGCCGGCGTAAGCGGCGGCGCGGATTCGATGGCCCTGCTTTGCTTTTTGTGGGAAAAAAGCAAAGAACTGCAGATCCGCCTGGCCGTCTGTTCGGTGGATCACAGACTCAGAAGGGAGGACGGTCAGGCGGATCTCCGTTTTGTTGCCGATTATTGCGTGCGGCTCCGTCTGCCGTTCTTCGGTCGGACGGTCGACGCGGCAGCTTGCAGCCGGGCTGATCGGCTGAGCATTGAAGCGGGCGCACGAAAAGTGCGCTATCAGGCATTTGCCGACGCGGTCAAATCGTTTCACGCGGATGCCGTGGCTTTGGCCCATCATGGCGACGATCAGATTGAAACGATGTTAATGCGCGAGGTCAGGGGAAGTGCCGGACCGGCTCGGGCGGGTATACCGTATCGGCGTCCCTTCGCCGGCGCCCAGGTCATTCGTCCGTTTCTGGCGGTAACGAAGGCCGATCTGCGCCGATACTGTGCGGCCCGCGGCATTGAGACGCGCTTTGATCGCTCGAATTTGTCAGATACCCATACCCGCAATCGGTTTAGAAAAACGGTCCTCCCTTTTTTTAAAGAAGAAAATCCAGCGGTTCACCTGAAATTTCAATATGAGAGCGAGCGGATTGCCGATGACGAACGATTTTTACATGAACTGGCGCGGGAGCGGCTGCAATCGGCTGTGATCGAGCAAAGGCCGGGAGTAGTCGTTTTTTCCGTCCCGATTCTACTTGCTGCGCCGTTGCCTTTACAAAGGCGGATGATTCATCTAATATTAAATTATCTTTACGCAAGTCGGCAAATGAAGCCTTTGCATCAATCCATACATATTGAAAATTTAATCCGTTTGTTGCGCTTGGGCCGGTCCTCCGGCGATATGGTTTTCCCGGGAAATCTAACGGCTAGGAAGCGCTATGGGACATGCACCATCGGCATGTTTCCGCGAAGGCAGGGTCAAAAATTCGATGAAGCCATCCGCATTCCGGGCACGACATTTTTCCCATCGGGATCAATCGAAGCGTGTCGTCTACCTGCAAACGAACATCCTGCGGGGATCACCACAAACAATTTAATTGTCGATCTACGGTCGATTCGTCTTCCGCTGCGGGTCCGCAACCGAAGATCCGGAGATCGGATGCGGCCGAACGGCATGGCGTGTCCACAGAAATTGCGCCGCATTTTTATTAATGCAAAAGTCAAACGTGAGGAGCGTGCGTGCTGGCCGGTTGTGACTGACGGGAGCGGCCGGGTGATCTGGTTGCCGCTTCTGCGGCGGGCGCTGCCGCTTCCGCAACGTGCGGCGGGGGATGAGCATGACTTTTATAAACTGACTTATAAGCCGCAACTTTTTTGGGGGGAAGAGAAAGGAATGAAGGAAGACGTCGAAGAAGTATTAATAACGGAAGAAGAGATTCAGCAGAAAGTCCGCGAATTCGGAGCGATTCTTTCGAAAGAATATGAAGGACGTTTTCCACTGGTTATTGGTGTATTGAAAGGGGCGCTTCCTTTCATGGCGGATTTAATGAAAACGATCAGCGTGCCCATCGAAATCGATTTTATGGATGTTTCCAGCTATGGGAATTCGACAGTTTCCTCCGGCGAGGTCAAGATCTTAAAAGATCTGGATACGTCGGTAGAAGGCCGGGATATCCTGATTGTTGAGGACATCATCGACAGCGGCCTGACACTGAGCTATCTCGTCGATTTGTTTAAGACAAGAAAGGCCGAGTCGATTAAGATTGTGACGCTGCTTGATAAACCCGCCGGACGAAAGACAGCGGTTCATCCGGATTTAACCGCTTTTACGGTCCCCGATGCTTTCCTTGTCGGCTACGGGCTTGATTACGCGGAAAAGTATCGGAATCTGCCGTTCATCGGCATTCTGAAGCCGGAAATTTATAAGCAGTGACATTCGCTCGTGCATGGTGCGCGGTGCGATTTGTTGAGGCCATCTGCGCGAATGTGATAGTATAAAAGATGGCTTGTTAAAGCGGGAGGAGGTAAGGTATGAATCGACTTTTTAAGAATATTATCATATATTTATTTATATTTGTCGTCATCATCGGCATCGTCAGCTGGCTGACCGAGTCGAATAAAAGTGTAAAATCGATGAGTTATTCGGCTTTCGAGCAAAATCTGAACGCGGGCAACGTGGAGAAAGTGACGATGCAGCCGGAGGGCAGTGTTTACTCGATAAACGGCCGGCTCAAGAGCTATGATGAAAATACGACATTTAAAGCTTATATTCCGGCCAGCGACAAAGCGGTGACTCAGATTACCGACCGAGCGAAACAACTTGGCTTGGACGTCAAACCGGCAGAGCGCGCAAACGGCTGGATGACCTTCCTCACTTCGCTGATTCCGTTTGCAATTATAATGTTTTTGATCTTTTTCCTGCTGAATCAAGCCCAGGGCGGCGGCGGCAGGGTGATGAATTTCGGTAAGAGCAAAGCAAAATTGTATGCGGAAGATAAGAAGAAGGTTACGTTTAAGGATGTGGCCGGGGCGGATGAGGAAAAACAGGAACTGGTAGAGATTGTTGATTTTCTAAAAGATCCGCGCAAGTATATTGCGCTGGGGGCAAGAATTCCCAAGGGTGTTTTGCTCGAAGGACCGCCCGGAACCGGTAAAACGTTGCTGGCACGTGCGGTGGCCGGCGAAGCGGGGGTACCGTTCTTTTCAATCAGCGGTTCCGATTTTGTTGAGATGTTTGTCGGCGTCGGCGCTTCCCGTGTGCGCGATCTGTTCGACCAAGCCAAAAAAAATTCGCCGTGCATCATCTTTATCGATGAAATCGATGCGGTCGGCCGTCAGCGTGGGGCCGGGCTCGGCGGCGGTCATGATGAACGCGAACAGACATTGAACCAACTGCTCGTTGAAATGGACGGGTTCAGCGGTAATGAGGGCATCATTGTCATGGCGGCAACGAACCGTCCGGATATTCTCGACCCGGCGCTTTTGCGTCCCGGACGGTTCGACCGTCAGATTCCGGTCGGGCGCCCGGATTTGCTCGGACGCGAAGCGATATTGCACGTTCATGCACGCAATAAGCCGCTTGCTAAAAATATTGATCTGAAAACAGTAGCCAGACTGACGCCCGGTTTTTCCGGCGCCGATCTGGAAAACCTGCTGAATGAAGCCGCGTTAGTCGCCGCCCGCGCTAATAAGAAAGTCATCGAAATGAATGATATCGATGAAGCGGTGGAACGGGTCATTGCCGGCGTAGCGAAGAAATCGCGGGTTATATCGAAAAAGGAACAGAATATTGTTGCTTATCATGAATCGGGACATACAATCGTCGGTTTGGTGCTTAACGGTGCCGACGAAGTGCACAAGGTGACTGTCATTCCCCGCGGTCAGGCGGGCGGCTACACGGTGTCATTGCCGAAGGAAGATCGCGGTATGCTGACAAAGCCGGAATTGCTTGATAAAATTTGCGGCCTGCTCGGCGGACGTGTCGCCGAAGAGGTGACATTCGGCGAGATCTCAACCGGTGCCAGCAACGACTTGCAGCGGGTAACGCAGCTTACGCGCCGGATGGTAACTGAATTCGGCATGAGCGACAAACTCGGACCGCTGCAATTCGGCAACAATAACAGTCAGGTCTTTCTGGGGCGCGACCTTCAGACAGACCAAAACTACAGTGACACGATTGCTTTTGAGATTGATTCGGAGATACAGCAGATTGTTAAAGGACAATACGACCGCTGCAAGAAGCTACTGACGGATCATAAGGATAAGCTTGAACTGATTGCGCAGAACTTACTGAAGTACGAGACGCTGGATGAAGACCAGATTCTTTCACTGTATAATACGGGAAAATATATTGAACCGAACAAAAATCGTTACGCTCATCAGGAAGAACCTGAAAAAAAAGAAACGAATAAAACCGACAAACCTGCTTCCGAACCGAAGTCGTCGGATGTAAAGGTGACCATTCACCCTAAAAATCCGATCGAATCGAGTGAACGGAAGGAAGAAGATCGGGGTGGACCGGACGATCCTCCGGATGATAAAAAAGTGTGATCCTATTCGGTGAATGGATTGATAATGATAAGAAGCAGAGGCATTTTCCAAACAGAAGATGCCTCTGTTTTTGAATGGTGGCGATCAATATGATTTTTGTATGTGATGTCGGCAATACACATATCGTCATGGGTGTTTTCGATGGCCGGCAGCTGGTCGATCATTGGCGGATCTCAACGGATTCTCGTAAAACGGAGGATGAATTTGCGATGATCGTCCGTGAATTGTTTAATTACGGCGGCTTATCCTTCGATGCGATCGACGGTGTGGCCATTTCGACGGTTGTTCCGTCGATTTTATACGCGCTCGTGCGCATGAGCGAGAAGTATTTTCATGTCAGCCCGGTTATTGTCGGTCCGGGAATCAAGACCGGCCTGAATTTAAAATACGAAAATCCGCGGGAACTCGGCGCCGATCTGATTGTCAATGCGGTTGCGGCCGTGCATGATTATCCGGCGCCGATCATTGTCATCGATTTCGGAACGGCGACAACTTATTCCTATATCGATGAAAACGGCGATTATATCGGTGGGGCAGTTGCTCCCGGCATCCTGGTATCAACGGAAGCGCTGTATCAACAGGCGTCGAAGCTGCCTCGCATTGAAATTGCCAAACCGCCACACATCGTCGGGCGCAATACGGTTCATGCCATGCAGTCCGGGGTTGTGTACGGTTATGTCGGCCAAGTCGAAGGGATCGTCGGGCGGATGAGTCAGCAGGCCGCGAAGCAGCCGGTTGTTGTGGCGACCGGCGGACTATGCATGTTGGTGGCCGATGAAACGAATGTAATCAATCATGTCGATCAGTTGCTGACCCTAAAAGGGCTCTATCTGATCTATTGTCGAAATCGGAAGTCATGACCTTCATCCTCAAGGAGGAATCAGAATGAGCGATTACTTGGTAAAGGCACTGGCTTGCCGGCAAACTTTTCGCGTGATGACGGCGGTTACGACGGAAACCGTACGCGAGGCGCAGCGGCGACACGAAACGTGGCCGACGGCGACCGCCGCTCTGGGCCGGACGATGACGGCGGCGGTCATGACAGGTGCTGCTCAGAAAGGCGATGTCAAAGTCACGGTCACCGTGCAAGGGGGCGGACCGATCGGCATCATCGTGGCAGATGTCGATACAGCCGGACATGTACGTGGATACGTCACTAATCCACAGATTGATTTTCCAGCGAATGAACAAGGAAAACTGGATGTGGCGCGGGCCGTCGGGACCAGCGGCTTTCTCAGTGTGGTAAAAGATCTCGGGTTACGTAATAATTTTACCGGCAGGGTCCCGCTTGTTTCCGGTGAAATCGGCGCCGATTTTACCTACTATTTCGCTGAATCGGAACAAATCCCGTCGGCCGTCGGCGTCGGTGTTCTTGTAAATCCCGATCAATCGGTCAGGGATTCGGGCGGATTTCTGATTCAGGTTCTGCCCGGTGCCGATGATCGAGCCATCGATGAGATTGAGCATCGTCTGAAACAGATACCGCCGATTTCGCGTCTGATTGACGGCGGCCGGACGCCGGAAGGGTTGCTGAACGTTTTGTTTCCGGATGCGGATTATCAACTACTCGAACGCATGCCGGTCGCGTTTACCTGCAACTGCTCGAAAGAAAAATTTGGCCGCTCGATCGCCGGCATCGCTCCGAAAGAAATCCGGGCAATGATCACGGAAGATCATGGAGCGGAAGCGATTTGTCGTTTCTGCGGGTCCGTTTATCACTTTTCTGAAATTGAACTGCGGAAAATGCTTGAATCACGTGCGCAAAATTGACCCCACCCGGTTAATTTTGCTATTATAAAGGTAATCATAGCCATTTACTAAGGATTTGCTTGAGGAGGGGTTGCGTGATGACGGTCGCAAATGCAGTAACGGAATTAATTGGCCATACACCGGTTGTCCGTTTGAACCATCTGACCGGGGCGGGCGATGCCGAACTTTATGCTAAGCTGGAATATTTTAATCCAGGCGGCAGCATCAAGGATCGAATTGCACTGTCGATGATTGAAGCAGCGGAACGTGACGGAAAACTGAAGCCGAACGATACGATCATCGAACCGACAAGCGGAAACACAGGTATCGGGTTGGCGCTTGTTGCGGCGGTGAAGGGCTATAGGGCTATTCTTGTGATGCCGGAGACAATGAGTATTGAACGACGGAAACTTTTTAAGGCATACGGTGCGGAAGTTATCTTGACGCCGGGATCGCAGGCGATCAAGGGGTCAATTGCCAAGGCACAGGAATTGGCGAAGGAAAAAGGTTATTTCCTGCCGCAACAGTTTAAGAATCCCGCGAATCCCCGTATTCATTATTTGACAACTGGTCCGGAAATTGTCGAGGCTTTCGATACACTCGACGCCTTTGTTGCGGGTGTCGGTACCGGCGGAACATTGAGCGGAGCCGGGAAAGCGTTGAAAGAACATTTTAAAGCGATTAAAATCTATGCAGTTGAACCAAAAGATTCGCCCGTTCTTAATGGAGGCAAGGGAGGTCCGCACAAAATTCAGGGTATCGGAACCGGTTTTATTCCCGATACGCTGGATACAAGCGTCTATGACGAAGTGATCGATGTTTCCAATGAACAAGCTTTCGAATACGCTCGGCTGGCCGGACGCAAAGAAGGCGTGCTGGCCGGAATATCCGGAGGGGCGGCCGTTTATGCCGGTGTCCAGGTTGCTAAAAAACTGGGTGAAGGCAAAAAAGTAGTTGTCATTATTCCGGATAATGGCGAAAGATACTTAAGTACGCCGCTCTATCAGCCGGGTGACTGAACCGAATCGCGATTGTAAAAAGGGGCCGGAGCGATTCGGTCCTTTTTTATATCGCGCGTGCGGCTATCCGTTTCTGGAAACGCACAAGCTTTGGGCGCTTGCGAGTATTGACCGACGGCGGTAGACATCCTATGCTGGGTTCGCTGCGCAGTATGCTATACTGAGTGAGTAAACAAGCTGACGATCAGGAGGATCTATGAGTTGCTTGCAGAACATATTCAGGTATCGCCTTATCATTTTCTAAGGATTGGCAACTATTTGCTGGATTATCGCCAAAAAACCGTGATTATGGGCATCTTAAATGTCACTCCGGACTCTTTTTCAGATGGGGGACAATTTGATACGCTTGATCGAGCGGTAGCCCATGCGCTGACGATGCAGCGCGACGGCGCGGATATTATCGATGTCGGCGGTGAATCGACACGGCCGGGCTATACGCCGCTTTCTGCCGAAGCGGAAATTGCCCGGGTTATACCGGTGCTGTCTCTT
>UQRJ01000105.1 GCA_900543345.1 uncultured Sporolactobacillus sp.
GAGATGTCTTAGGGTCTCGTGGGCTCGGAGATGTGTATAAGAGACAGGGCCTGAAGCGCTTGTGAATCGCGATAACCGCGCCGATACAATGTGCGAACTTCCTCTAGCAAACCGCGATCCATCATTCGATTAACCCGGGAGTTAATGCGTTCATACAAGCGATCCCGCGACATTGACAATCCAAACAGAGCCAAAGCAAAAGTTGGGTAAAGGCCGGTGCGTTTCTGTCGTCGGCTGAACGGTTGTCCGGTCCGGAGATAAACTTCTAACGCCCGTATAACCCGTTTCGCGTTGTGCGGATGAATTTGTGCCGCCGACGCCGGATCAATTGCTTCAAGCCGTCGATGCAGTGCGGCGATGCCTTCTTTTGCCCCGATCATCTCTAACTGTTTGCGGATCATCGGATCGGGGCCCAGCTCGTCAAATCGGTAATCATAGACAGCCGCTTTGATATACAGCCCGGTCCCGCCGACAATGATCGGCAATCTGCCGCGGGAAGTAATAGCGGCGATCTGTCGCCGCGCGTCGCGTTGATAATCTTTAACCGAGTACGACTCGTCCGGATTCCGGATATCGATCAGATGGTGCGGGACGCCGCCGGACGCTTCAGGACGGACTTTCGCTGTCCCGATATCTAAATCTCTGTAAATCTGAAAAGCATCGCCATTGATAATTTCCCCGTTCAGACGTTTGGCGATGGCAATACCGACTGCGGTTTTCCCGACCGCAGTCGGACCCGCCACGACGACCACCCGATCACGCATGATAAAACAAGCCTCCTGTTGTTGCAATGACGGTCCTTAGTATAGCATACCCGTCACAACCGTTTCCCAATGCCTTATTTATTTGATCAGTTTCGTATCATACATCGTAAAGTCACAACGGTAGATAAATAAATACTTACCGTCGATAATCAGCCCGGTGGAATTCGGTACTTCGGTCGAATAATAAGAAACATGATTACCGGCAAATGTAGCGATCGGTTTGCCAAGTTGGGAACGGATAAGGATAATCTTCGCTTTGCCATCGAAATAGTTATGATAGCCATTGACAATTCGGTTGATAAACGGATGACTACGATCCGTATTCTCGACAAGCACTTTCTTCGGTAACTGATCCATAACATTCCGCAGCCCTTTTTCATACATAATCAGTGTACTGCCTACATGGACCACTTGTTGCCTGCCGATCGTGATATTCAGAACGGATGATTGCTTAGTCGTCTCTCCTTTTTCGTTTGTCTGATCAAATTGCTTATCCCGTTTAATTGAACCCGATACACCATGGATCGTGTCGATCGGTTGCCCATCCGCATCGTACGTTTGCAGCGTCACATTCAGCCCGTTTAAATTGCTCTCGACATTGGTCGTGAAAAGATTCCATACCTGGCAGCCCGATAGGGCAAAAAACAAAATAACTGTCACAGAAAGCAAAATAGTCGTCCGAAACCATCGTTTCACTGAATTCCTCTCCTGTCGCATCTTGATCATTACAAGAATAACAGGAAGCGCACAGTCTGTCATCGGCCTGTGAGCGGATGTTTCAGCAAACAGGCCCCTCAAACGGCCCCCGTTTTTTTGCAGCGGCTCGTCAACTGCTCGAACCATTCGCGATCATACGTGGCAAGCGACAGATCGATCAGGCTTTCCAGTTCTGTTTTCGTATAATCTTCCTGCACAGAAATCACGTCTTCATAACCAATTTCCAAGTATTTCATTCGGGGAAACTTCGGACATTGCGTCACTCGCAGCTTACAACGTTTGAAATCCGGAAAAAGTCTGGTCACATAGCCCACACAGTCGTGCTTTCCCATATATTTCGTGTGTACCCATTGCCCGATTTTCATCATGCGTCGCCTCGCATTCCGGTTTCTTGGTTTGCCGTTCCGATAGTGAATTCCACCGGTTTTTTTTATGTTCATTATATGTCGGGAGCGCACGTCCGGATACGGCGAATAACGCCGGATGAATTGGAAAGGGAACTGGCAGCAAATTGGCACTGCAACAAATTCCGGCGAATTCACGCGGATAAGCGGCCGACAATGGTTTTCATCAAGGCCGGGCTTGCAGTACAATAAGAAGTGTAGCAAAATAGGGCTATCATTGGCGCTCGCTACCCTAACCGGTAACGGGCGCCGGAAAATTAGAACAGGAGCATCGCGAATGAAAAGAAAAGCTTGCACAACCGTCCTGGTCGGGAAAAAGGCATCGATCGACGGCTCAACAATAGCTGCACGTAATGACGATACCTACCTGCCGTTGGCGCCGCACCGCTTTTATATGGCGCCGGCCGTCTCCGGCAGGCATGAATCTTTGACTTCATCTCAAAACGGATTTACGGCACCGCTCCCGAGTTCCGGCTACCGTCATACAGCGGTGCCGAACATCGATCCGGAAAAAGAAGGTATTTACGACGAATCAGGAATTAATGAGAAAAATGTCGCGATGAGTGCGACCGAGAGCGTCTACGGCAATGAAAAAGCACTGGCTTACGATCCGCTGGTTAAAACCGGTTTGGCCGAAGACGCGATGACGACCATGGTCCTGCCATTTATCGAATCGGCACGCGACGGTGTCGAATATCTCGGCCGGCTGATTGCCAAATACGGTTCACCGGAAGGCAATGGAGTGATTTTCAGCGATAAGAATGATGTCTGGTATATGGAAATCGTCACTGGCCACCATTGGGCAGCTGTGCGGATCCCGGATGATGCTTATGCCGTCGCCGCCAATCAAGTAGCCATTCAGCAGCTTGATTTCGATAATCCGGACGACTACATGTGGTCGCCCGGTATCCGCGAGTTCGTCATTAAACACCATCTGAATCCGGATATAGAAGGCTGGAATTTCCGTCACATCTTCGGCACGTCTACGGAAAAGGACCGTCATTACAATACGCCGCGCGTCTGGTTCGCCCAGCGCTATCTGAATCCGGAAACGCACCAGAATCCGGAATCAAACGAACTGCCGTTTATCTGCCGGGCTTCCCGCAGGATTGCGCCTGAAGACGTTGGCTTTATTTTAAGTTCCCATTATAACGAAACTCCTTTCGATCCGCTCGGCAACGGCGATCCGGCGGACCGACTGCGCTACCGGCCGATTGCGATGAATCGGACGCAGAACTCGCACATTCTGCAAATTCGCAGCGATGTTCCGGACGAGTACGCCGCGCTATTCTGGCTCAATTTCGGCGTTCCGGCGTTCTGCCCTTACGTCCCCTTTTACAGTAACGCGACGGACACCGACCCGAGCTACAGCAAAACGTCGGAAACAATGAATCTGAGCGAAGCGTACTGGATGTATCGGGCATTATCTTCGGTTGTTGAAGGTCACTATACCGATTTCATTCAAGACGATATCGACTACGTGACGGCATCATGGCAAGCGCTGCGTCTCCGGCTGGAAACCGCCGACCGGAAAGCGGCAAAGCTAAATGGAAAGGAACTGACCGCTTTTTTGACGGAACAGAACCATGAAACGGTCGCTGTCATGAAGAAACGGACGATGGCTCTCTTTTACCAGCTACTTTCCAAAGGTCTGACACTGTCCAAACTGACTTACAACTTTGACAAAAACCTATAAAACGAGAACAAGGAAAAGCGCCGCCTGCAGCGTTGCAACAATACTGCAGGCGACGCTTTTTTATTATTTCAAGTGTTACCCGTTCCAACATATCAGGATGGATTTTCATTTTGCCCCACTCGCTTTTCCGGTTTGACAAAAAAAGAAACAACGACCAGAAAGCTCATGATCGACAGACAGATGATCGTTCCGGCTAAATTTGCGCGATTTCGCACGAACGAAATCAAAATAAGCGATGGCAAGCGGTCAAGAATCGGCCAGATCTATTTTTCTAGCTTCATTTAATGATTTTTCGGCCCTTTTTGCCGCTTCTCATCGTCTCTAAAAATTTGAATCATGCGCTTCAATTGTTTCGGTACCGGAAGTCCGATTTGACCTGCATTTTCAATAATTGAAATCAACTCATTAGCCAAGTAAAAATAAATGGCCGCATTCATCACGATATGATCCAGCATAAGGATGCGATCCGAGAGATGCGCGACTGCGACAATAAAAAGGATCATCACTTTCCTGGCGATCCCGCGAAAGCCGACTTTACTGGAGAGTTGTCCAAGATAAGCGGCCGAAAGTAATCCCGAGATATAATCGATTGCCATAAAAGCAATCAAAATATCGAGGAGCGGCGACCAACCGCCAAATAGATATCCTGCACTCGCCCCGAAAATGGCCGCCATCGATTTTGAAATTGTTTCCGCTTTATGCATCGGTTCACCTCTTCCCACTTATGATTAGTTTATGTTTGTCCGGATTGGCCGGTCAGGGCTGACCGATCAAGCTTTCCGCATAATCATAAGTCGTCCGGAAAAATAGGTGACTAATTTCGTGTTTACGGGAAATCTCGTCCAAAAATGGATCAATACTATTTTTCATAGCAACGTGCGAGGTGTTAGTCGGCAAGAAAAAACAAAGGAAGTCCGGGGAAAAGGACTTCCTGTCGTTTTACCGCTCGATTCAATCGATTTCCATGCGGCCGTTGAGAAGTCGCTTGCGGTGAATTTTTCGTCTGGCACTTCTTCATGACTTTCAATCACTTAACGACGATTGATTCACCCGGCATTCAGATCCTCGCGAGCATGAATGAGATCGGTCAACACAGCATTGACCGGCGTTGGGATCCCGAACCGCTGCCCTTCTCGGACGATATAGCCGTTCAGATAGTCGACTTCGGTCGGCCGATGCTTCTCCAGATCCTGATACATCGACGGATGGTGCCGGCCGTTCGCCGCCGGATCGAACTGCTGCTCAATCCAGTGAATGGCCTCATTCTCATCGAAATGAATACCGCAACGCTTCGCCACTGCGGTGAATTCGTCCAGTACGGCCTTCGTCAGACGATGGGCCGACCGTGTCCTGCCGAATGCTTCAATGTCGCAGTGCAATAGAGCAGTTAAGGTATTCAATACACTGTTCAACGCCGCTTTTTTCCAGATGACGTCGATGACGTCATCGGCTGCCGACGCGTTCAGGCCGGCACGATTCATCTCGACGATAATCCGCTGGAGAATTTCCCCACTGTCGGCCGTCGGAGTCACTGCTTGCATGGTGACGCTGCCATTTCCGGTTAAAGTCATCCGGCCCGGACCATCCAGTTCCGACGACCAGATGGTTACTCCGGCAATAATACGACCCGCCGGCACATATTTTTCAATCGTTTCAATATTGCCGATGCCGTTTGACAGGACAAGCACAAAGGTTGAATCATCGACAACGTGCTGAATCGACTGAAGCATCTCGTCCATTTGCATCGCTTTGGTAAATAGAATAATTAAATCAAATGAAGTGGTTACTTGTTCAGGGAAAAAAGCTGGAATCGGATAAACGATCGATTGGCCGTTTTCAGTCACCGTCAGTCCTCGTTCATTGATGGCCTTTACCTGCTCTGCCCAACGATCAATAAACACAACTTCCCGTTCACCGGATCGATAGAGCATCGCACCGAAACGGCCGCCCATCGCACCGGCACCGGCGATTGCAATTTTCATTGAAAATTCCTTCCTTATATTAAATTTTAATGTCACAACAGGAGCTGCGCCTCTCCGCACTTTCTATTGTCATCATAAATAATAAAAAATCATATATATGTGAATCAAATCACAATAAAATACGACATCAACGGCTCCCACTTTCGCGGTCCTCCATTTTCAAGGTATTGGCGATAAACGTCGTTTCCAATTCAGCGGTCTACACCTATCTTCGGTAGTCTTTCAGCACATAACTGAGACGCCGCGGTTATGGATCACGCTGAACCGCTAAAAACAATTATTGACTTTGAGGCCATCCATTCGGTTGCAATCGGGAGGTTTTCGGCTCGATCAAGCCGAGTGGTAAACAATTTTTTGGCAAATAGAGACGTTGAGGGTCATTGCTCGCTGCGTCGCGAACGTTCAGCGGCCGATCGATTTTCACTCATGCGGCAGTTGGTCTATAATGTGGACTGATGAGGAGGAATTTTTTTGAAAAGCGATCATGATCTTCAACAATTATTGTCAGCCATCGATGGCCGCGGTTACGCTGCTTATCGATCACTCACGGGAAACTATCAATACCACGGCTTTCAACTGGCGGTGGATCACGTTCAAGTCGATCCGTACGCGCCGCCGTCGCGGGCACGAATTCTGCTTGGGCGAGAAACGGCGGGTTTTCCCGGCACACTGCTTGACTCAAAGCCAAAACGAATTGCCGTGTCGGATTTTTTATCACGGCAGTTCGACCGGATGATTCATCGATTGCATCACGGTTCACGAAACGGCGGGTCGCTGAGTATCGATCACGGCGGTGCGGAAATTCTTGAACGGACAGCGGTTTCTATTCTGCCGGAGAGCATCGAAGCACGTTTTGAGGTCGGTTTGCCGGCCGCCGGCCGCCGAATTTTAGGCAAAAAAGCGAGCCACCTTCTGCTTAAGATCGTACCGCAAATTGTCCAGCAGTCACTTCATTACAAAAATATCGACCAAGCGGCGTTGACACGGCAAATCTCCTGCATGCTCGATCAGGAATTCATCCGCTGCGAACTGGCGCCGCACCGGTTAGTCGCTTTCGTTGCCAATGGGTCGATCCTGCCGCGCGAGAGCAGTGTCTCCGATCGGCCGCTCGCCGGCGGCGTTCCATTTCGGAGCCCACAAACACTGGAGTCAAGTTTTAACTTACCAAGTGGAAAAACGGTTACCGGCATGGGCATTCCCGAAGGTGTCACTCTGATCGTCGGCGGTGGATTCCATGGAAAGTCCACGCTGCTAAGAGCGCTTGAGAATGGCGTATATAACCATATCCCCGGTGACGGCCGCGAATGGGTCGTAACACGTCCGGACGCAGTTAAAATACGTGCGGAAGACGGACGAAGCATCGAAAAAGTCAACATCAGCACCTTTATCAATCATCTGCCCGGTGCTCGCGATACGTACGCCTTCTCGACCCCGAATGCCAGTGGCAGCACATCGCAGGCAGCCAATGTGATGGAAGCACTGGAAGCCGGTACATCGCTGCTGTTGATCGACGAAGATACATCGGCAACGAATTTTATGATTCGCGACCGGCGGATGAAACGACTCGTTGCCAAAGAAAAAGAACCGATCACGCCTTTCATCGACAAAGTTCGTCCGCTCTATCGCGAATTAGGTGTCTCCACCGTACTGATTGTCGGCGGTTCCGGCGATTATTTCGATGTTGCCGACCGCGTGATCATGATGGACGAGTATATACCGAAAGATGTCAGTGCCGAAGCAAAACGGATTGCTGCCGGCGACAATCGTTCCAATGTCGAAACCGCCGACCGGTTCGGCGAAGTCACGCCCCGCGTGCCACTGCGTTCCGGCTTCACGATCAGCGGCAGAAAAGACCGAATCAAAACCCGGGGAAGGGAGACGATCCTCTACGGCAAGGAACCGATCGATCTTTCATTTGTCGAACAGCTTATCGACGACAGCCAGACTCGTTGCATCGCCGCGATGATTGATTTTATGCGGAAAAGAATCATCGACGACCATCTCACACTCGCTCAGGCAGCCGATCGGTTATATACTTATATCGAACAACACGGACCGGAATCGCTCTCGCCTTACAACGGCCGGCTTGCCCTGCCGAGAAAGCAGGAACTGTGCGCGGCAATCAATCGCTATCGCGGATTGAAAATAGCAAGGCCGGCCGGGCAGTGACAGCTGTTTCCCCGTCTCCCCGCTATCGTTCGTCACAACAGGCCCGGCTGAGCCGAAGAGATGTCTTCGGCTCAGCCGGGCCTGTTTGCTAATTATGCCGGAATGTACGCCATTTCTCTGTCAGACCGCCACCGTCACGTGAATGCGGCCCGAGTAGCGGCGTTCACGTGATGGTGCGAAGGTTGAACCACATTTTCCAACTACCCTTTTCGATGCCGCTAAGGAACAGACCCGATCTGCTCCCCTCGCTTTTGCCAATGTAGAAAAAAATGAGTGCGACCTTTTAATCACTTCTTCAAAAAACACACACGATATTATTATTTACAAAAAAATAGATTAACATCTCTCTTTTATACTGCTTTGTAGATTAAAACTTATGTATGAAAAGGAGTGTCCTGCGAGTGACCCGCGTAAAACAGCACAAATGGTATGCAACCGTTACCGTACTCCTGCTGCTAAGTCTTATCTTTTCCGGCCTGGCTATGGCCCATTCAGCGAAGTCGACTGCTCCGAAAGTTTCGCACGCAAAAACAAAAAACGTCATTCTATTTGTCGGCGACGGAATGGGTGCGGCACAACGAGAAGCTATTCGCTTGTCGAAAGTCGGCATGTCGGGCACTTTGGAAATGGATCAGATGCCCTATACCGGATCGATGCACACCCGTTCGACAAGTGTCGTAACCGATTCGGCCGCGGCAGCCACAGCATTTGCCCCCGGGATTAAAACAAACAATGGCTATGTCGGCATGACGCCTTCCGGCAAAAGTGTCCGCACGGTGCTGGAAGCTGCCCACGATGCCGGAAAATCGACCGGCCTTGTGACAACAAGCCAAATAACCGACGCAACGCCGGCTGCGTTCGCCGCCCACGTTCAGGATCGGTCGCAACAAAGTGACATTGCCAATCAATATCTGACGAGAAGCCACGTCGACGTCTTGCTCGGCGGCGGTGAAGATTTTTGGTATCCGAAAGGAAAAGAGGGCGCTTTCAAAGACCATCCGTCCACAGACTGTCTCTTATACACATCTCCGAGCCCACGAGACCCTAAGACATCTC
>UQRJ01000106.1 GCA_900543345.1 uncultured Sporolactobacillus sp.
GAGATGTCTTAGGGTCTCGTGGGCTCGGAGATGTGTATAAGAGACAGCCATTGAAAACTCCTTTCACCGAGTTCTTGATGCAAACGTTTACATTTTTTATTATATAACAGCGACTCGCTGTTATTGTTTGCCCGGTGACAGATTTTCCAACAAATCGGTGACAGCTAGGCTCGGCCGTATACGTCGCGAAAGATTATTTTTTTCACCTGTCGAAAGGTCGCCGGCGAAAGTTCGCCCGGCCAACTCATGATGCTCAGTTTCACTGCAGCCGTATCCAATGGCTGAAGCGCCGGCTGCCTATAACCGAACGGATTGAGCCGAAAGCCGAGCCGACGATAAAACCGAATTCGCTGCCACTGCTGGTCGTTCTTCGGTTCTTCGACCTCAAGCACTACCGGCCGCGGTTCGGCAGTCAGATAAGCACGCAGCATCGCTGAACCGACCCCGCGGCCGCGCAGCGACGAATCGACGGCCAGATGCTCAATAAAGCGAAAATCATTTAATTGCCAGTCGGCAATAATGCCGGCAAATGTCCGTCGGTCCGTCTTGGCTTCCAGTAGTCGATATTTCCGATTGTCGAGCAGTGCCCGCGCCCGCCGGCGGCTGCGAAGCTCAACGGCCGGGAACGCCTGCTCCAACAGCTGCCAGGCACGACCGAATCGCGCCGAATCGACCCGGCGAAATTGCAGACCGACCGATCGATCTTGTTCAAGCATATTTAATTTCTCCTATCAAAATAGCCCGGATAAACTCATCCGGAATTTTTGTTTTTTAGCGGTTCAAGCAAGCATTCCGACGCGATTTTTGTGTGTTCAACCGCACCGATCCCACGCTCAGCCCCATTGATCCCACGTTCATCGTCCTTATTCCCGCGCTCAGCCCTATTAATCCCGCGCTCATCGTCCTTATTCCCGCGCTCAGTCCCATTAATCCCGCGCTTAGTGCCTATATTCCCACGCCCAGTGCGGGTTCACTCTTCATCCGGCAATTACCGACCGTTTACCTGATGCGCGCTCTTTCCCGTTTTTACGATAGACAGCGTATCATTCAAGCTGATTTCCACCATATTTTTTACGGCAATGTTCGTATAAAAACCGATATGCGGGGTAATCAGCACATTAGTCATCCCGCGCAATGTTCTCAATTGCTCGCTTGGGAGTGTTTTTCCGCGCAGATCATGGTTAAAAAAGTCGGCCTCGCCTTCCAGCGTATCGAGTGCGGCGCCGGCGATTGTTTGCTTTTTCAAAGCCTCGATCAGTGCGTCGGTGTCGAGCACCGGTCCGCGCGAGGCATTAATCAGCAAAGCATCGTGCTTCATCAGTGCCAATTCGTCCGCCCCGATCAGCCGGACGGTCGACTTCAGTAGCGGTACATGCAAGGTGACGATGTCCGCCCGCCGCAACAATTCCTCCTTGCCGACATAAGTCAGCACCTCGTTCAGTTCCGGGCGATGCACAACATCGGCGGCAATCACCGTTGCGCCAAGGCCTTTGAACAAACGGGCAACCGTCGCGCCGATGCGGCCGGCGCCGATCACTCCGACTGTCAGCGAACGAATTTCTCGGGCCATCAGACCGGACCAGCGAAAATCCTGCTGCGCCTCACGGGCTTCGAACTGCGGCAAGTTACGGATCAGCCGCATAGCCTGCGTGACGACCAGTTCGGCAACCGAGTGCGGCGAATAAGCCGGCACATTGGTCACCGCCAGACCGGCGGCAGAGGCTGCGTCCAGATCAATCATATCGTAACCGGCCGTCCGCGTCGCGATCTGACGAATACCCAACGAAGCCAGCGTAGCGTATAGCGACGGATCGAGCCGTCCGCGTTGTTGGATCACCACGCCGTCGTAACCGCGGACCCCGTCTACCGTCCCCGGTGTGAGATCGTCCGGACGCACATCTACCGTCACGCCGGTTTTTTGCTCCCACTCCCGGGCGGCCGCCTGTTCATCGTCTCTGACAGTAAACATTAGAAACTTCATTATTTCGCGCTCCTCTTTTCACTTTGTATGTACTGGCCGATCCGCCGCATCGCTTCTTCCAACTCGTCCATACTTGCTGCGTAGCTGATCCGGATGCGGCCCTCGCTGCCCGGGCCGAACGAATCACCGGGGATCACGGCCACTTTCGCCTTCCGCGCCAGGTCGAGGCAAAATGGCAAACTATCTTGGATCAGGCCGGCGGGAATTTTGGGGAACAGATAAAACGCCCCTTCCGGTTTCGGACAGTCGAAACCGAACTGTTGCAATTTTCGATAGACAAAATCGCGCCGGCACCGGTATTCGTCACACATCTTCGGGCCGTCGTTCAATCCGTTCGCAAATGCTTCCCGCGCCGCATCCTGAGCCATCGTCGCCGCCGAAGTGATCGTAAACTGGTGCACCATGCCGATTTTGGCGATGACATCGGCCGGACCGCAAAGAAAACCGATCCGCCAGCCGGTCATCGCGTGTGACTTGGATGCTCCGTTGATCAGCACTGTCTGCTCCGGCAAGTATTCGGCTAACGGCACATGGCGTTCACCATAAGTCAACTCACTGTAAATCTCGTCGCTGACGGCAAAAATATCACGGCCCGAAAGTACCTTGGCAATTGCCTTAAGCGCATCGCGACGATAGGTCACTCCGGTCGGATTCGTCGGGAAATTGAAGATAATCGCTTTGACCGACGACCCGTATTTCTCCAGGGCCTGTGCCAGCACGTCCGGCGAGAGGACAAAATGGTTCGCCGATGTGTCAAGAAATACCGGCTCCGCTCCATTCAGCTGTGTCACCGGAATGTACAGTGGAAAAATCGGCGTCGGGATCAGCACTCGGTCGCCCGGATTCAAGATCGCCCCAAGCGTTGAGTAGATCGCTTCCGTCGCTCCTTCAGTGACAACGATCTGATCCTCCGGCCGGTAGTGCAACCCGTATTTCACTTGCAGAAAGCGGGCAATCGCCCGCCGCAGCTCCGGCGTTCCGTCCGACGGCGCGTAATGGCTGCGGTTAGCAGCGATACTGGCCTGTCCCGCTCGTTTGATGTGTTCCGGCGTGTTAAAATCCGGTTCGCCCAAGGTCAGCTTAATCATTCCCGGTATCGACGAAACATCGTGATCGAACTGCAAAATATCCGACGGCTTGAGCAGATGCAATTCTTTTTTCATTCTTGCGACTAGTGAATGACTCATCGGACACTCCCCCACCCCTAAATTTTTTACAATTTACAACAAAAATCATCCGCCTGCCTCAACAGCCGCGGATGATTGAACAATCTTTTTCAGGACACCGCCCGGACTATCGAAACATTCATCCACGCGGTGCTTTTCTTCGCACCGAATCAGTTCCGGTTTTCCCCATGGATGCAAACTGTGGAGAAGTGTCCGCACCCTGCCGGCCGGATGCAAACGCCCAAAAACCAGAAGTAATAAAACACGGTTTTCGCTTGGTACTTTCGCCGGTTCATCCGAAAAAACTCCTTTAGATCGTGCATCTATTATTAGCAGATTTTCCCGCTTCTGTCAAGGTTGAAAGCGCCTTCCCCGATTCGTGCCCGGTATCATCCCTTTTTCTTCCGATCACTTCTCTCAAGCAGGTGTGCCAGCAGTCGGCGAGTTTTGCTCTTCATTAGAAAAGCGGTAACCAGAACAGCGACGGCTATGCCCGTGACGATCGCCGCCGCGATATAATTTTCCTTCTGCAGATTAGCGCCGATCGAGCAGGCGACGACGAGTGACGGAATCCGTGCCGCCATTGAAACCATTAGAAAACCAAGCGGCCGCACCGGCGTCAGTCCGGCGATATAGCAAAGTAAGTCCTTCGGCATACCCGGGATCAGGAACAAGATCAGTGTCGTCAGCTGCGATTTCCGGCTGTTCACAAGCAAACTTAGCTTTTCCATCCTTTTTTCCTCAATAAAAAGGCGCAGCAGCGAGCCGCCGAACAAGCGGGCCAGATAAAAAGCAATTGTCGAACCGATCGCGATGCCGATGAGTGAATAGAGTGAACCGAGAAGCGCGCCGTAGACAAAACCGCCGGCAATTTCCGGCACTTCTCCGGGAATGACGGCAATGATAACCTGTAGCAGCTGAAATCCGATAAAGACAAAAATACTGATCCCGCCGTAAGAATTAAGAAAAGCTTCCATTTCTCCGGGATTGCTCGCCAAGCGGGTCAGTTCCGGTCCGTAACGAACGGTCGGCCAGATAATCAGAATCAGCGCGGCGCATAACGCGACACTATGGATGATCACTCTTATTCGTGAGTAAAAATTCATTCGATTAAACCTCTTCAGCTCCTGCAAATCGCCGGCATTTCAGTATTTAGTCAGTCAATTGTTCGCATGCGTCAGCGTGCTTTCCGACGGTTCGGGGCAAAAATGCATGCCTCATACGCTCGTGTTCATGCGAAAAATCGCCTGACGCACACCCCCCCGCTCATTGCGGTCGATAACTAGTACCAGCGTATCGCCGGCCCGGATGACGGTATCGCCGTGGGGAATCCATTCACGATCGCCGCGGCGTATGGCAATCAGCAACGCATGGCCCGGCCAGGCAATATCGCGGACCAACCGGTCGTCCAATCCGCCTCCGGAATAAACCGGTACCTCCAGCCGATCGCTGCGGCCGCTCAGTTTGTCGGCGCCTTGCTTCGGACGCAATTTTTCCAGCAACGACTGGTAGATCGGCGCTCCGCCGAGTGTATCGACGACCAGATAAGCAACAAACGAGGTAACAGCAAGCGGCATCAGATGCTGCAGATTGCCGACCATTTCGGTAATTAGGATAATAGCCGTAAACGGTGCCTTACCAATAGCCGCAAAGTATGCAGCCATCGCGAAAATCACGCAGTTCATGATGTAGATTGCCGGAAGCAGTCCGAGCTGCGCCATCACGACGCCGTACAACGCACCGAGTACGGCTCCAAGGGTAAGAATCGGTAGGAAAATACCGCCGGGAAGCCCGGATCCGTAAGAAATCATTGAAAAGATGAAACGCAGCATGAACAAGCCGACCAAGAGCAGCCACTCCGGTGGAATCCGATCAATATGAAGGATCAGGAAATTACCGCCGCCTAGCGTCTGCGGCCAGAAAATGCCGATCGGAACCACCAGCAACAACGGCACGACGCCGTGAAAATAGCGGGGCAGACGCCCGAAGCATTTTTCATAGATAAGCGGCATGATCAGCAGCACCTTTTGATAAATATAGCCAAAAATGCCGAGAATCAGCCCCAGCAGCAGTAAATGACCGTACAGATAAAGCGGAAAACCGGCGGAATAGCCGATATGCAGCACCGGTACAAGTCCGAAGATGTTCGACGAAACAAAATCGGCGCCGATCGCGCCCGCAAGTGACGTCATCCATACAAGCGGTGAGAAATTATGATAGATTTCCTCCAGTACAAATAACGTCCCGGCCATCGGCGCATTGAACGCCGCCGACAGACCGGCGGCCGCTCCGCAAGCAATAAACAGACGCCGCGATGTCGCGGAATGATTCCAACGTTCGGCGATTCCCTGCCCGACGGCGCCGCCGAGCTGAATCGAAGGACCCTCCCGTCCGAGAAACAGCCCGGAACCGATCGCCCATACGCCGGTCAGCCATTTACGCCACAAGATTGGCCGCCAGTGCATATCCAGATCGCCGGCCAGTTGTCCCTCAACCTGCGGAATGCCCGAACCCATAATGTTCGGCTGAGATCTCACGATCCGGCCGATAATCCAAGCCAGCAGTATGTTTACCGCAACAACTGTCGCCAGCAGCCATAAACGGCCGGGAATCAAGGTATAGATTTTTTTCCATATCGCCAGCGACGACTCGATCGACAGACGAAATAAGCTGACGATCGTTCCCGTCGTCAGGCCGACGAGCAGCCCTTCCGACACAAACAGCAGACGTGTCGTTTCAAACCTATTTTTTATTTTCCAACGCTCCAACAGCTCTACTCACTCACTTTTTCGCTCCGGAATTGATAGCTTCATTATACGTCTTCAACCGTAAAAACGCAGAAAGCGGTCATTCGCCAGAACCACATGATGAAACGGATAAAAAAAGCCGAACATTCCCGACTTTTGCCGTTATTCCCATTCGCGGCAGCCCCGCAATGTGCTTCAGGTGATCGGTTCTTAACGTCCGCTACCTGCTATTTTGCTAGCCTTATTCGCCGTTTTGGGGCCCTAACCGCGAATCTTTACCGCCTTTTAAAAAAAATTCACACGCCAATCGGCCGCTTTTCATTTCTAATGAGAATTTATTAAAACAAAATTTTTTTCTTTTCTATTGCTTCCGTACCGCAAACGTGCTAAAGTAACTGATGCGCGCATATAGTTAATGTTATTAATAATTAACTATATTAATAGTTATGATTGAAAGGGGTTTGACCATGAATAATTTCACTCGTCTGCTGATAATTAACATTGTTGTGATCATTGTGTTGATCGGCGGCGGCGCGATCAGCTATTACTACTACGATCAGGCCACCAATTATGTCAAAACGGATAATGCGACGGTCGCCGGGCAGGCGATCTCGATCACATCCCCCGCGGCGGGAAAATTGACTAATTGGAGTGGCAAGCAGGGTAAGCACTTTGACGCGAACAAAACAATCGGCGGCATTGAGGTTACGGAAACAAGCGGCAAAACAGTCAACATGCCGATCAAGATGCCGGAAGACGGGACCATTGCACTGAATAACACATCAAAGAATGCGTTTGTCGCCGCAGGTACCCAGCTGGCGCAGGCTTATAATCTGAATCAACTGTATATTACAGCTAATATCGACGAAAACGACATTGATCAGGTAAAAACCGGTCAGAAGGTCGACATTTCCATTGACGCCTTCTCCGGCACCAAATTCACGGGCAGAGTCGAGCAGATCGGGACGGCGACGGCTGCGACTTTTTCATTGATTCCCAGCTCGAACAGTAATGGCAATTATACAAAAGTCAGCCAAGTCATTCCGGTAAAAATCTCTCTCGACGACTATAAAGGCGCAAAACTGCTGCCGGGCATGAATGTGACCGTAAAGATTCATATCTGATGTTGAAAGGAGGGATTCGATGACCTCGTTTCTGATGATTTATTCTGCCGGCGCACTGGTGTTTCTCGTTTTGTTCAATTTCTTTCTGCGGCACCGCCGCCCTCCAAAACCGACCAATCAAAAGCGGACAGTCAATGACGCGACCATCGTTCGGATCAAGACGCCCAAGACGGATGAACAGCCGAAAACAGCGGAACAAACGGCCGTAAAACCACCTATCCGTCCCATCCGTCAGGCTGAAAACGACGAAGACGGCCACCACGTTTCGATTATTATCATTCTCCTTCTCGGCGCCTTTGTCGCCCTGCTGAATCAGACACTGATGAACGTTGCGCTGCCGAAAATGATGACCGATCTCAATATTTCCACTAACACGGCACAATGGATCACAACCGGCTACATGCTAGTCAACGGCGTGCTGATTCCGATCACTGCCTACTTAATGGAAACTTTTACAACGCGCAAGTTATTAATAACGGCGATGTCGCTGTTCACGCTGGGGACGCTGCTATGTGCCGTTGCGCCGAATTTCCTGTTTCTGATGGTCGGCCGCGTCGTGCAGGCGACCGGTGCCGGCATCATCATGCCGTTGATGATGAACGTATTTCTGACGATTTTTCCGCCGGAGAAACGCGGCGGCGCGATGGGGCTGATGGGGGTGGCGATGATCTTCGCACCGGCGATCGGACCGACGCTGTCCGGTTACATCGTCGAACATTACACGTGGCGATTGCTGTTTTGGATCGTCTTTCCACTCGGCGTACTGGATGTCCTGCTGTCGTTCATCTTTATGCGAAATGTCGGCCGCCGTTCGTTTCCGAAATTGGACATACTCGGCGTCATCCTTTCTACCATCGGCTTCGGCGGCGTTCTATATGCCTTCAGCGAAGCCGGGAATGAAGGGTGGAACGATACGGCCGTTGTCTGCACACTCATCGTCGGCCTGATTGCTCTGCTATTTTTTACTTGGCATGAGCTGCGCACGAAGACGCCGCTGCTGAACCTGCGCGTCTTCCGCTACAGGATATTTACTTTTACAACCATCATCAATATACTGGTGACGATGGCTATGTTTGCCGCAATGATTCTCCTGCCGGTCTATCTTCAGACGATCCGCGGCTTTACACCGCTGCAATCCGGTCTCCTGCTCCTACCGGGAGCGCTGCTGATGGGGGTGATGTCGCCGATTACCGGCCTGCTTTTTGATCGGATCGGCTCACGGCCGCTGGCCATCATCGGGCTGGCCGTGACGATCATTACGACTTGGGGATTTGCTCATTTGACCGATGCAACAACCTACGGCTGGATCATGTTTCTGTATACGGCACGGATGTTCGGCATGTCGCTGCTGATGATGCCGATCATGACCGAAGGCTTAAACGACTTGCCGCGATCATTGAACAGTCACGGAACAGCGATGTCGAACACAATGCGGCAGGTCGCCGGATCACTCGGCACGGCCTTTCTTGTTACGGTGATGTCGAACCGGGCCACTTATCATCTAGGTGAATACGCCAACCAGGTGACACTCGGCAATCAACCGCTGACGCATCATCTGCAGAATTCGGCCCTGGCATTCGCCGGACTCGGACATCTACCGATTGCTGAGGGACAAACCACCGTTCTGCGCGTACTTGAATCAAAGGTCCAACAGTTAGCAACCATTCAGGGGATTAACGATGCATTCATTATCGCCACACTGTTGACCGTCCTGGCTTGGATCTGTCTCTTATACACATCTCCGAGCCCACGAGACCCTAAGACA
>UQRJ01000107.1 GCA_900543345.1 uncultured Sporolactobacillus sp.
CTTAGGGTCTCGTGGGCTCGGAGATGTGTATAAGAGACAGGTATGATGTAAGCGTAAAGCAAAGTTGAACAAAGGAGTGATGACGATGGCGGATTTATCCCTACAACATATCTATAAAATCTACGAGAATAGTAAGGAGCCTGCGGTGTCCGACTTTACCCTCGATATTGCCGATAAAGAGTTCATTGTTTTTGTCGGCCCGTCCGGCTGCGGCAAATCGACAACATTGCGGATGATTGCCGGGCTGGAAGAAATTACGAAGGGCGAGTTGTATATCGACGGCAAATTAGTGAACGACGTCGCTCCGAAAGACCGCGACATCGCCATGGTTTTCCAGAACTATGCGCTGTATCCGCATATGAGCGTCTATGATAACATGGCGTTCGGATTAAAATTACGTAAGATCCCAAAGGCCGAAATTAAAAAGCGGGTCGACCACGCGGCCGGCATTCTCGGTATCAAAGATTATCTCGACCGGAAGCCGAAGGCGCTATCGGGCGGCCAGCGGCAGCGTGTCGCTCTGGGACGTGCTCTTGTCCGCAACGCTAAAGTCTTTCTACTGGACGAACCGCTATCCAACTTGGATGCTAAGCTGCGCGTGCAGATGCGCGGCGAAATCAGCGCCCTGCATCAAAGACTGAAAGCAACGATGGTCTACGTGACGCACGATCAGACGGAAGCCATGACGATGGCTACCCGCATCGTCGTCATGAGCAACGGTCTTATCCAGCAGGTCGGTACGCCGAGAGAAGTCTATGACCACCCGAAAAATCTGTTTGTCGGCGGATTCATCGGATCGCCGCCAATGAACTTTTTCGACGGCAAACTCGACGGCAATCATTTCATCGGCGACGATATCGACGTCATTATACCCGAAGGCAAGCTGAAAATATTGCGGAGTAAAAATTTTGCTGACCGGCCGGTGATTCTCGGCATTCGTCCGGAAGACATTCACGATGAACCGGTTATGCTTAAATCCATCCCCAACGGCGTGATTCATGCGACTGTGCGGATTGCCGAATTAACGGGCGCTGAATTTATTCTGCATTCGCAGGTCGGACATCATCAGTTTGTCGCACGCGTCAATGCACGGACACAATATCATGCTCACGAGGAAGTGAATCTCGCTTTGAATTTAAACAAGATTCACTTCTTCGACCCCGACACGCAACAATCGCTAATCGAAAACTGAACGGGAGATGGGCTCCGGAGCCGCGGGTGCGCGGATGCCGGAGCTTTTTTAGCTTACAAAACGGATAAATAAGCGACGGTTAACCCGTCCATCCGTTTTAAAGAAATACCGGTTTGCTCGTAAAATTTATCGATGCGATATTGAAGTGTGTTCCGATGCATAAAAAGTTGCCGGGCCGCATTGCTGATATTGCCTTGATTATGCCAAAGCGCTCGGATCAGCGAGGCCCAGGCCGGATCGTCGGCAATTTGCCGGTGCAGTTCTTCAAAAATGCCCCATGATTCCGTGAGCGGTTTAAGCAATACGAAAACGCCGGATTCAACACTCATGACTTCTTTCGGCCGCGCCCCCGCCAGACGCTTTCGGAACAACCGCTCTTCCTCGCGAAATGTTTTCGGAAGCAGGTCGGAGACCGGATAGCGTAAGCCGATTTGGAAAAAGGTTTTAACCGAAAAGTCGTTTTCCAGCGTGTTGGCAATTGCCTCGAGAAAATCCGCCGATAAAGTAAAGGTCTCTTCAATGATGATGCCTTCCTTAGAGGAAAGATAAAGGAAACAAGTTTCCGGATCGGAAAAGGCCGCCAATGCCTTACGCCACTCCGCCAGGTTTTGGCGCGATAGGCCGCCGTTCATATGGAAAAGGATGAATCGCACTCTCTTCGACGGATCCGTTCTGACGGGTTTACCGTTAAACAGTAAATCATACCAAACGGCGGATCGTTTAGAAAGCAGCGGAGGGGTCTCCCGATCCAGCAATGTGGACAGTATCCACTGCTCACGATCGTCGAGTCGTGCGGCAGGAATCGCAATATAATAGGGACGTTCATAAAAATACAGCATACCCTGATCCGGCACAAACGGACGAATCGCAATCTTGGTCCCCGGATACATCTTTTTCAGTTGATCGACCTTCACCGACGTTTCCCCCTTGTGCGAACACTCTCTTTCTTTACTTTATCATAAAAATTCCAGCAACGTTTTTCGTACCTATCCGCCGCTCATCAGCTTTAATTCCGCGCTTACCCAGCTTAATTCCGCGCTCACGACATCTTTTCCCGCGCTTACCCAGCTTAATTCCGCGCTCACAACATCTTTTCCCGCGCTCAGCCGCTTTAATTCCGCGCTCACGGCATCTTTTCCCGCGCTCAGCCGCTTTAATTCCGCGCTCACGGCATCTTTTCTCGCGCTCAGCCACTTTAATTCCGCGCTTACGGCATCTTTTCCCGCGCTTACCCAGCTTAATTCCGCGCTCACGACATCTTTTCCCGCGCTCAGCCACTTTAATTCCGCGCTCATCCGGATGTCTGTTTTTAGCCGTCCGCTAAAAAAAGCGACAGGTCGATGTGCCCGCCGCTCTGAATTCAATTTTCTACAATATCGACGTTATAAGACTCCAACCATTCGTTAATCATTGCCAAGTGGGCGATCAACTGCGGCCCGCTCATCAACTGACCGAACCACGGCGCCTTGAACGAAGCCCCGCCGCTGTCGATCAGCAGTTGCAGACCCCGTTTATCGACGAATTCAAGCAATGGTGAGGACGGACGGTCAATCACGCGCTGCAGCCAGGCGGAAACCGCCTTCGTGTAAGCCGGATGATACGTCTTCGGATACGGGCTTTTCTTCCGGTAAAGAACATCATCCGGCAGCAGCCCTTTCAATGCCGCGCGCAGAACGCCTTTTTCACGGCCGTCCTTCATTTTCATTTCCCACGGTACATTCCACAGATATTCGACAATCTGATGGTCGGCATATGGTACACGCACTTCCAGGCTGGCCCCCATACTCATCCGATCTTTGCGATCAAGCAGCGCGGTCATAAACCAATTCATGTTCAGATAAAAAAGCTCGCGCCGTTTGGCGTCCGTCGCCCGCTCGCCATCCAGCCGCGGTGTGGCGGCCACCGTCTCGTTGAACCGTGTCAGCGCATAATCTTTCAAATGCAGTCGCGTTCCCCATTTGTCGTTGAGCAGTGCTTGGCGCGCATCCATCGACCGTATCCACGGGAATCCTTCTTTTGCCGATGTTTCCGGGCTGTGGAACCACGGATAGCCACCGAAAATTTCATCAGCGCATTCTCCGGACAGCGCCACCGTAAAGTTCTTACGAATCCCCTCGCAAAACCAGAGCAACGACGAATCCACATCCGCATAGCCGGGCATATCGCGAACAACGATCGCTTTTTTCAGATAATCGACAAGTTGCCGGTTATCGATCACCAGTGAATGATGAACGGTGCCAAGAGCATCGGACACTTTACGAATATACGGTGCGTCGCTGTTCGGTTGAAATTTACTGGTGTGAAAATAGCGATCGTTCCCTGCATAGTCGATCGAATACGTGTGTAGCGGCGGCCGTCCCGCTTTTTTAAAATACCGCGCGGCGATCGCCGAAATACCGCTGGAGTCGAGGCCGCCGGAAAGGAACGTCGTCACCGGCACATCGGCGTACAACTGGCGCTCAACTGCGTCGGTCACCAGCCGGCGGATCTTCGCCACCGTCTCCGCCAGACTATCGGTGTGAACCGCACTTTTCACGTTCCAGTAGCGCCGGATTTTCAGCCCGTTTTTCGTATAGCTCAGCGCATGCGCCGGCGGGAGATCGTTCATGCCCCGATAAATACCGTGACCCGGCGTTTTCGACGGGCCGAGACCAAATACCTCCGATAACCCTTCACGATCGATCGCCGGCTTCACATCGGGATGCGCCAGGATCGCCTTCAGCTCGGAAGCAAACAGCAGCCTGCCGTCTTCTTCATGATAAAAAAACGGTTTGACGCCGAGACGGTCGCGGGCGGCAAACAAGGCTTCGCGCCGACAATCCCAGATGGCAAAAGCAAAGATGCCGTTAAAGTGTTCCAGACATGCTTCTTTCCATTCGATGTAGGCCGTTAACAAGACTTCGGTATCCGAATGCCCCTTAAACGTATAGCCGGCTTTCAACAAATCGGCACGGATCTCCTCCGTATTGTACAACTCTCCGTTATATACGAGGAGATAACGCCCGCCGTGCACGTTTTTCTCCATCGGCTGGCAGCCGCCTTCCGGATCAACAACGACCAACCGGGCATGACCGAGAGCCGCATGCGGCGATACCCACGTATTCAGGTCGTCCGGGCCGCGATGCCGCATTGTCCGCGCCATTTTTTCAATGGTTTTCGCCCTACCCCGCAAATCGTTTTTCCAGTCGATCCAGCCGGTAATTCCGCACATTTCCGTCATTCCTTTCTTGTTGCTGCCAATGCTTATTCTTTCACATTCTATGCCGAGAAAATAGGCGCGTGATTCTGCCCATCGGATACAGAATGTTTTTTGACAGGGACGTACGGAAAACGAGAGAGAGATACGCAAAAATAAGTATGAGGGTAAAAAGGGCAAAAACAACTATGAAAAAAGTAAGCAAACTGTTTATGGCATCAATCGTCGTGATCGGCAGCTGTTATCTGCTGCTGTTCGTCATTTCTGGCCTGTACAGTCCGCAGGCCGAACATGTTCCCTTCTTAAACGACGATCGGGTGATCAGTCCTGAGGTGGAAAAATATCGGCCACTCATCGCCAAGTACGCCGCGAAAAACGGTATTGCTTCCTACACGGACCTGTTGGTGGCCGTAGCCATGCAGGAGTCGCGAGGAAAATCCGCGGACGTGATGCAGTCGGCCGAAAGCCGGGGCCGGCCGAAAGGGTCGATCCGCGATCCCGAGCAGAGCATAGCTACCGGCGTCCGTTATTTTAAACAAGCACTGGACCGATCAGGCGGCGATATGGAGCTGGCACTGCAAAGTTACAACTTCGGTATCGGTTTTGCCGACTTCGTCCGTCAACGCGGCCGCCGATTCACACCGGCGCTCGCCCGCCGCTTTTCCCGGCAAAAAGCGCATGAACTCGGTTGGAGGCGCTACGGTGACCCGGATTATGTCGCCCACGTCATGCGCTATTATCATAATGAACAGCAGAAGCGGTCGATTGCGGAAAAAGAGAAATGATCGGCACGTGGCAACTTACGCCGGCCGGTCTTTACGAAACAGGCCGAACACAGCCACGGTTTCCACGACATTGGTAAAAGCCTTCGGATCCGCTTCCGCAACAATACGCTTCAGAGCGTACAGCTCATAACGCGTGATCACGATCATCAGTACATCCTTATTGCTATTGGTAAATCCTCCGCGACCGGGTATCCGGGTGATGCCGCGCTTCAGATGCGCGTAAATGCTTTTCTGCACCTCATTCGCGCGATCGGTGATAATCCAGGCTGTCAGTTTAACATAGCTCGTATGAATCGCGTCGATAATCCGGACACTGACGTACTGCTGAAGCAATGTATATAGCGCCCGCCGCCAGCCGAACAGAAATCCGGCGGAAAGAACAATCGCACCGTTAAGCGCAAACATGTAACCGCCGATCGGGCGGTCCTTTTTTTGCGATAAAATCATCGCGACAATATCCATGCCCCCTGTCGAGGCACCGAACTTCAGCGTCAGCCCGACCCCCGTCGCCTGAATGACACCGCCGAATACCGCATTCAGCAGGATATCGTCGGTTAACGGATGCACCGGAATCAGTGCCATAAACAGTGTCGTGAGAGCAACGCTTACCGCACTGAAAAAGGTGAACCAGCGGCCGACTTTGATCCAGCCGGCGATGGCAACCGGAAGATTTAACAAAAGCAGCAAGGTGCCCGTTCCGAGATGAATGGAAGTCGGTTTCAGCAGCGTCGAAATCAGCTGTGCCATACCGGTAACCCCGCCGGAGAGTACATCGGCAGGAATGAGGAACAGATTCAGCGATGCGGCATTCAACAGTGCACCGATCGTAACAATCGTCAGTACCTTGATTTCCTGGCGAACAGACATGGCTTATTTCCTCTCGAAAAGTGGTTTTGCTTCAAATTACCATACTTTTATCATCCAATTCAACTTTTTCGATCTGCGAATCTGTGAATAAAATTGCCCAAGGCGGATCATGTTAATCATAGAAACCAAAAAAAGCGGAGATGTTACGATTAACGATGAAAAGTATTCATTTTTTACCGTTGCTGGCGATGTGCCTCATGTTCAGCCTGGTTCAACCGCAAAATCTGCCTGCCAAGGAACATTCTTCGTCGCACGAGCCACTGATGGAGACAATCGAGCGATATGCGCCGACAGAATTAAAAAATAGATTAAAACAAGATTTGGCAGAGCATGATCGGCTCATGGCAGCCTGGCGGCATTCGCCCGGTTTCCAGCAGGACATAAATAAGCGGAACGCCGCCTGGAAACAGATGCACAAAGTGAGGAGAGAAGAGCTGAAGACGATATTAAAACAGCTGCGCGACGGGCAACTAACGATCGATCAGGCCCAGCAGCGGATCGATAAGCTCTGGCATGTCCGACACGAAGCAATGCACAGGCTTGTGGCCGATATCCGGATCGCCGCCGCACGCGGCGATCGCAAAGCCGTCACGACTGCGCTTGAAAAACTGGATCGAAAAATTAAACGATCCAATCAAAGGCTGAGCCGACAGCTCCAGGTCAGTGAGCATTCCGGCACCTAAGAAATCCGATCAAAGCAAGTTTCGGGATTCAATGCGTCCTTCATACACAAATTTGCGATTGATCCTGCCTAAAAAGCCGAGGTGACGCATGGAAAGCCACGCTGCATACGCCAAGTTGGGCTGATCGTCCTGCCTCTTCGGGGGTCAGGACTCTTCGCCCATCCTTTCGTCGGTCAGATCAACCAAAAAGCCACCGTCAAAAGCGTACAGGCCGGCAAAGATGACCGGCTCCTTCCATATCTTTTCGATCGCCGTCCGGTAGAGCGCCAGTTGCACCCCGTAGCGACGGTGCAACTCGGTCGCCGCATCCTGACGCTTAGGAAAACGAGCCGACAGCTCGTCCGTTTTATAATCAATGAGCGTTAACCCGTCTTTTTCTTCAATAATGCAATCAATAACACCCTGAATGAGCACCTGTTCATTCGGCAGGGAGACGGACGGATAGACGTCTGACGCCTCAAGCATCAGACTGAACGGGCATTCGCGACGGATCCGCTCGGCTTCGCCCATTTTCAAGCCGATCGGCGAACGGAAGAAAGAAGCCGCAGCCCCGTAATCCAATACCTTTTCCTGTTCGGGTGTAATCATTTCCCGGCGCAAGAGTTCCCGCCCGCAAGCATGAAGGGAGTCAATATCGGTGTGCCGAAGATCCGCATGCTGCATCAGCAGATGCATCGCCGTCCCCCGCTCAGCCGGCGACAGGCCGCTACTCTGCAAGAAATGCGGCCTGTCGGCAATCACGGCGGAAAAGCCCGCACCCGTCAGCCGATCGTCGCGTCCCTCGCTGAAATAGTCCTGTTGAGCTCTGAGTTCCGTGACGGTCTGTTTGGCCATATAAACAGTCGCTTTTTGAAACGGATAGCCCCACTCCAGACGACGCCGAACTTCGTCCTGCATACCGGAATGCGCCATGACGGCCTTCCATTCCCGCAGTCGGGCCAGTTTTGTTTTATCCGCCTCTTGTCGATCCGGCCGTTCACCTTCCAGACTTCTTGCCGGGATCAGACGGACCGCCCATTCGGACGGATCGGCCGCTACTGCTGCCGGCTTTGGATCGGCGCCGAGCAGGTCATGTAGCGGTCCCGCCGACCGGTGACGAACAAGGCACGGTCCAATCCAGTCAAGAAAACAGGTAGCCGAGCCACGGACATATGCGGGCAATTTCCACTTCGGCCAATTCAATGAAAATCGCCAGCGTGACACCGTTTTCGCCGCATCGGCCACCGTCGCGACCAAAATCAATTTCTCCTGTGCCCTCGTCAATGCCACATAGAGAATGCGCATTTCCTCATCGCGGGCCTCCGAGCGAATTTGCTCTTTCATCGCCAAGTAGGGAAGTGTCGGCACGCTCATCCTTGCGGCGGGATCAATCCAGCGTGTACCGAAACCAAGCGTTTTGTGAAGCAGCGCCGGAGCCGTCGTCTCTTTCATATTAAAATGCCGAGCCATTCCGGCAACAAACACAATGGGAAATTCCAGCCCTTTACTCTTATGAATAGTCATGATACGGACGACGTCTTCCTGCTGACTGAGCGCCTTGGCTTCACCCAGGTCGCCGCCGCTTTTTCGCATACGCTCGATGAAACGTAAAAAACGAAACAAACCGCGAAACGATGTTTTTTCGTACTGCCTTGCCCGATCATAGAAGGCTCGCAGATTCGCCCGCCGCTGGCTGCCGCCCGCTAAGCCACCGACATAATCGTAATAGCCAGTCTCGCGATAGATACGCCAAATCAGTTCGGAAACCGAATGCGCACAAGAAAAATTGCGCCACTCATCGAGCCGTTGCAAGAAAACAGCCAACGGTTCCGGCAACTGCCGGCGCTGTTTGCGCGCAAACTCAGTCAGAGCGATATAAAAAGGTGCCGAACGATTTTCCATCCGGATTTTCGCCAGCGTATCCGCATTCAATCCGACGAGCGGCGAGCGCAAGACCGCAGCGAGCGGAATATCCTGAAAGGGATTGTCGATGAGCTGCAGCACGGACAGCATTACCTGTCTCTTATACACATCTCCGAGCCCACGAGACCCTAAGACATCTCG
>UQRJ01000108.1 GCA_900543345.1 uncultured Sporolactobacillus sp.
AGCGTCAGATGTGTATAAGAGACAGGACGTAAACTGGCCATCTCGGGCGGCGGACGATGCAACGTTACCAATGCAATGCCGATCGGCGAATTGATCCGGCATATTCCCGGAAACGGTCGCTTTCTGTACGGCGCGCTGACGCGTTTCGGCAATCATGAAATCATCCGTTTTTTCGAAGGGCTCGGCATCAAACTGAAAGAAGAAGATCACGGCCGTGTTTTTCCGGTTTCCGACAGCGCGCGCTCCGTTGTGAATGCTTTGCTGCGAAAAATCGCCGAATTGGGTGTGACGGTTAAAACCCATTCCCCGGTGCAGAAATTGATTTTCGCTAAGCGCGCGATCGGCGCAAAGCTTGCATCTGCGGAAACCATCACCGCCGGAGCTGTCATTGTTGCCACCGGCGGCAAATCGGTACCCAGTACCGGTTCGACCGGTGACGGTTATCCCTGGGCTAAGGCCGCCGGTCATACGATCACCGAGCTGTACCCGACCGAGGTACCGTTAACCTCGTCTGAACCGTTTATCCGCGAAAAACGGCTTCAAGGATTGGCTCTGCGCGACGCGGCCGTGTCACTCATCGATCCAAACGGGAAAATAGTTCAAACGCATCGCTGGGATCTGTTATTTACCCATTTCGGCCTGTCCGGGCCGGCTGTCCTGCGTTTGAGTCAGTTCGTTGTCAAAACATTTAAGAAGTTCAACGCAACTAAACTAATCGTATGCATCGATACATTTCCCGACATCAGTGAGGAAGACGTTTATCACCGGCTGCTCCGGTTGGCCGCGCTCAAACCGGACCGGGCGTTAAAACATGCCTGGAAAACGCTCGTCCCGCAACGCTATCTGCTGCTGCTTTGCGAAAGTGCCGGCTTGTCTTCCGACATCGACAGTCATTCACTGAAGAAAGAAAGTGCCCGTCAATTGGCCAGGCTGCTCAAGCGCTTCCCTGTTCATGTCGACGGCACGCTGACGCTCGAAAAGGCATTCATCACCGGCGGAGGTGTCAGTCTCAAAGAAATCGATCCGAAAACGATGGCCTCGAAACGGATGCCCGGATTATATTTCTGCGGTGAGATTCTCGATATTCACGGGTATACCGGCGGTTACAACATCACTGCCGCTTTCTCTACCGGCTACGCAGCGGGAGTGGCTGCCGCGCGGCAGGACCGGAAGCAGTCGTAAAAGTCGCCGCTCGACGATCAAACCTGGACAATCCGGGCCCGGCATTCATCACGCTGGCTTCCCCTCCAGTGCAAAAATTCGGTCTTTATGCGGAAACAGCGTCGTCGCCGCAGAAATTCCGGCAACAATCCCTTCTAAGCCGCAATCGCACCGTTCTTAAGAAAAAACATCGCCTTTCGTATAAATTCGTATAAAAAACGAGCTGCACGGTCAGCAATGATTCACATTGAGTCTGAGAAAATGACTGGCTTATTTCGGCTGTGTGCCATTTTTTTATTCATCATCATAAAAACAAAGGAAAAAGATTCTTCCGCTTACGGCAGAAGAATCCTTTTCCAATCGAACAACATTTATGCCATCCATGCCGGTACGCACGCACTCGGCAATCATCTTTTTCCGGTCATTTAAAACAATCCTATTGCTTTTCCGTTTGCATCTACATCCATGTTCAGCGCCGCCGGTTTTTTCGGTAGGCCCGGCATGGTCAGTACATTGCCGGTCAGTGCAATAATAAAACCAGCACCGACCGCGACTTTCAATTCGCGGACGTGAATCGTGAAACCTTCGGGGCGGCCGAGCAGTTTTGGATTATCGGAAAGTGAATACTGCGTTTTGGCAATGCAGACAGGAAATTTACTCCATCCATGCTCATTGATCTCCCTTAATTGACGGCGTGCTTTTGGTGAAAAAACGACATCTTTGCCGCCGTACACGTTTTTCACGATGGTTTCGATTTTTGCTTGGACCGCAGCCTGCGGTTGATAAAGCGGACGGTAATGGTTCTCTTGCGTGCGAATGACTTCCTGTAGCCTTCGGGCAAGCACTTCGCCGCCTTTGCCGCCTTCTTCCCAAACATTGGTCAATGCCGCCGGATGTCCATTTTGCTTGCACCAATCAAGTACAAAGTCGGTTTCACGAGCGGTATCGAAGAGAAAATGATTCACAGCCACAACATACGGAAGCCCGAAGCGACGAATCGTCGTAATGTGTGCCGCGAGATTGGCAATTCCCGCTTGCAAGGCATCGAGATTCTCCTGCTTCAGCTCGTTTTTTTTCAGGCCGCCGTGCATTTTCAAAGCGCGGATCGTGGCAACGATCACGACCGCCGCCGGCCGGAAATGACCGGTCGGCGCCGCGATATCGAGAAACTTTTCCGCACCGAGATCGGCCCCGAAGCCGGCCTCCGTTACGACACAGTCGCCGAGCTTCGCTCCCATTTTTGTCGCCAGAATACTGTTACAGCCGTGAGCAATGTTAGCAAACGGTCCGCCGTGGACAAAAGCCGGGGTGTGCTCCAGCGTTTGCACAAGGTTCGGATGAATCGCGTCTTTCAAAAGCAGCGTCAGCGCTCCTTCAACTTTAAGATCGCTGACAAATACCGGCCGTTTATCGTATGTATAAGCGATCAGCATGCGGCTCAGTCGCTCTTTCAAATCACTTAGATCGGTCGCCAGGCAAAGAATCGCCATGATCTCGGAAGCGACAGTAATATCGAACCCATCTTCGCGCGGTACGCCATTTCCATGTCCGCCTAGGCCGATGACAATATGGCGCAACGCCCGATCGTTCAGATCGACGACGCGTTTCCAGACAATCCGGCGTGGATCGATGTTGAGGGCGTTCCCCTGCTGCAGGTGATTGTCAATCAACGCCGCCAATGCGTTGTGAGCAGCGGTAATGGCGTGAAAATCACCGGTAAAATGCAGATTGATATCTTCCATCGGCACAATTTGACTGTACCCGCCGCCGGCCGCACCGCCTTTGAGCCCCATCGTCGGTCCAAGCGACGGCTCACGTAGCGCGACAACCGTCCGAACGCCCAGACGGTTCAGTGCCTGTCCAAGCCCGACCGTCACCGTTGATTTTCCCTCGCCCGCCGGCGTCGGATTAATCGAGGTCACGAGGATAATCTTTCCGTCCGGACGATTCCGCAGCTTGTTCAGCGCTTTGAGCGAGACTTTTGCTTTATAGCGCCCGTACGGTTCCCAATCTTCCTCGCTTAGCCCAAGATGATCCGCAATCTCACCGATCGGTTCCAGTTTAACTTCCTGGGCAATTTCAATATCCGTTTTAACGGTCTTCGATTGGTTATCCATTTTTACCATTCACCCTATCGCTATTGTCTTTAAGGTTATCATAACATAACGGTCGGCTCGTCAAAACGGAACAAGCATTTTTACCTCTGGACAAGTTCCTTTCCGTTAACGATAATAAAGGCAGTTGTTCGATCGGCAAGGAGGTTGGCGCATTGCAACAAGTATATTTCGACGGTGCATCCGCCGGCAATCCCGGAATTTCCGGCTGCGGCCTATATATTCCAACAAGTAACGGACAGGACATTTGTCGCTCTTTCCCTCTTGGCATCAAGACCAGCAACCATGAAGCCGAATTTGCGGCTCTGATCCAGGCCGTTGGCTTCTGCCTTGACCGGCACTTTACCGCTATCTCGCTGCGAACCGATTCGCAGCTTATCGTTCAATCATTGGAAAAGGGGTATGTCAAGCGAAAAATTTTCGCTCGTTATCTTGAGCAGGCGCTTGAACTTTCGCTGCGATTCAATCTGTTTTTCTGCAAATGGATCCCGGACCGTGAGAACAAAAATGCCGACCGGCTGGCGCGCGCGGCTATCTTCCAACAGCAAAAAGCGAGGGACGGGCAATGAAAAACTTACGATCCGTCGTCGCCGCGGACACGGCGCTGCTGGCCGTTACCTTTGTCTGGGGAACGACGTTTACCGTGATCCAGGATACGCTGGACCGGCTGACGCCGATGGCCCTTAACGCCTGGCGCTTTTTATTAGCTGCAGCGATGCTTGGCCTCTGGCAGCTGATCGATCGCCGCCACAACCGGCTCGCCGGCGGGAATGCGCTTCATCTGCTGCTGGCCGGCGGCGTACTCGGCACGATCCTGTTCGCCGGTTACGGTTGTCAGACTGTCGGCTTACTATATACGCCTGCATCCAACGCCGCTTTCATCACCGGCTTAAATGTCGTCATGGTGCCGATTTTTTCGGCACTGTTGCTGAAAAAAGTGCCGTCACGATCCGCATCGCTCGGTGCCCTGACAGCGGCAATCGGTCTGTTCTTTCTGACCACCGGCGGCAGGCTCAGCTTTAATCCGGGTGATGCCGTTGTACTTGGCTGTGCGGTTGCTTTTGCGCTGCACATTGTCGTTACGGGAAAATTCACCGAACAGTTCGCCAGTCTGCCGCTGACTATCGTGCAGCTGGCCGTCGTTGCACTGCTCAGTTTTGTTATCGGGGGACTGTTTGACGGGACCAGGGTAGTTCCTGTCCATACCCTTCTGCGTGCAGACGTCGCTGCTGTTATTTTATTCATGTCGCTATTCGCGACGGCGCTCGCGTATCTACTGCAGACCGTACTACAAAAAAAGATACCGGCAACACACGTCGGCGTAATCTATGTCATGGAACCGGTTTTCGCTGCCTGGACATCCGTACTTGTGCAACACGCGCGGCTTAGCGGAATGGAACTGATCGGCTGTGTGCTGATTCTGATCGGCATGCTGCTGGCTGTCCGCCCGTCATCTGCCGGAACACATACAACGACCGGAATTTCTGTTCATCGGTCGCCAAAATAGACTGCGTAATGGCTGCGGCACTTCGGATTAAATGGATGACTGCAGTATGGACAACGGCCCGTTTCATATTGCCTGCGGGTCAACATATGCCGGCAGTTGCCGCATAATACCGGTTGCTTTATTTGTGATGTCGTCGCAACAAAAGAGTGATCTTCCAGCGCATCGTGGCAACGGTAGCAAGCATAATACTTATGGCATCTCGCGCACAATAGCGCCGCAATATCATTGTCTGTATGATAATGTACACATCTTCCGGCACGATCCAATCCGATTCCATAGATAAGCATTTTATTGTTTCCTTTCTTGAAGGCATCTGCCCTGCCGATCCGCTCTTCCACGATCGGCGGCAAAGCGAAAAAGAACCCGCTCGGTTATCGCACATCCGGGCGGGTCCCTTACTCATATAGCAACCAGAAATGACCATTCGATAAAAGATCCGGCGTTCTTTCTCTCCGCTGTGGTGAAGGGGAGCAAATAGATTGATTCGAACAGCCCATTAACTAGCGTATCATCGTCTTATATTCGTCGGTCAGTTTTATAAACAGTAACTTGTCCCCGGTATCCAGGCTGGCATCGATTTTCGCTTTCAGCAGTTTCAGCTTATGGTTAAATTCAACTTCATCCAGAACCATTTGCGCATAAATCTCCATCACCGATACTTTTGCTTGCTGTTCTTTGTAGACAACTAGGGCCTTCGCATTCTGTTGGGAAGAGTGATCATTGTTCATCTTTTTGCCCCCCCTTTGCACTTTTAATCATTCTACAATACTTTTCTGAAAGTTGCAACCATTTTTAATTGCTTTTCGGCAATGATTCCAACAATTTTGATTTATTGTAAAAGTGCTGAAATAAGGGACAAAATAAAAGAACGTGCCGCCCGGCGATTGACAAGGCCGAGGCGAAACGTTCTTTTTCATTTACAACATTTTACAAATCAATAATGCGATTTTTGCCGGCTGCGACGGAAACTTCCTTTCCTTCGCCGGTCTCTATCCTTGGAGTAGAAGTGACGGCCGTGATCTTCGGAACGAAAGTGACGGCTTCTCTTGACCATCAGTGGCGTTTCACGGGTTAACCGTACCGGTGTCGTATCCGGCTCTTTCGTCAAGACTTTCAAGGCCGCCGCAACGACATCCGTGGCATCGTTGCCGGACAGCAGTTCCTCCGCTTTCGATTCATAATCATGATAATTAGACTTTTCCAGCGACGCTTTTAACGCATTGACCGCTACTTTTTGCTGACCCGCCAGCGCTTCCTTATAGGAAGGTGCGCTGACCGGCTTCATCGGCTGCCTGGTCAGCCGCTCGATGGCCCGCAGATGAGGAAATTCGCTCGGCGTAATGAACGTCAGCGCCATACCGGTGTTTCCCGCGCGTCCGGTACGGCCGATCCGATGCACATAGCTTTCCGGATCCTGCGGCAGATCAAAATTGTACACATGGGTCACATTGCTAATATCAAGGCCGCGGGCAGCCACATCGGTAGCAACCAGCAATTTGACTTCATTTTGTTTAAAGCGTTTCAAGACAAGGTCGCGCTTTGATTGAGTGAGATCGCCGTGAATGCCTTCTGCCTCGTACCCGCGTTTCTGCAAGGCACGCATTAATTCATCGACGCGGCGTTTGGTTCGGCCGAACACGATCGCCCGTTCCGGCATCTGAATGTCGAGAAAGCGGGTCAGCGTATCGAATTTTTCCGACTCCCTCACCTTGACGTATCGCTGTTCAGTCAGTGACACGGTCAACGTTTTGGCTTTGATTTGTACTTTTTTCGGATCCTTCATGAACTTTTCTGCCAAATGTTGAATCGGCAGCGGCATTGTTGCTGAAAAGAGAAGGGTTTGACGTTCCTGCGGGGTAAATTCCATGATTTCATGAATGTCATCGATAAATCCCATATTCAGCATTTCATCCGCTTCGTCGAGGACAACGACCTTGATTTGATCCAGATGAATCGTATGTCTTTTAATATGATCGAGCAACCTGCCCGGTGTCGCCGAAATAATACTCGGGTGCTTTTTTAAATCCCTGATCTGTTTCTGAATGTCCTGGCCCCCGTATACAGCCACCGTACGGACGCGCTTAAAAGAGCCGATCGCATTCAATTCATGAGCATTTTGAATCGCCAATTCGCGCGTCGGTGTAATGACAACGCCCTGAATCGCCGGGTCGGACGGATCCACCGTTTCAATCATCGGGATACCGAAGGCCGCTGTCTTCCCAGTCCCGGTCTGAGCCTGACCAATCAGATCAATACCGGTCTGGGCAAGCGGAATCGCCTGCTCCTGAATCGGGGTCATGTCGCTGAACCCCATGCGTTCGGTCGCCCTTATAATTTCGTCACTAACATTCAGTTCTGAAAATTTCATTAAGTCGTAATGTCTCCTTTTTCATACCCTTTTTATTTGATTAAATGTGTAGGCATTCCCCGCAACGGACGGAAAATGCCTACCCAACAATGAGCAAATGTCGTGTTTGTTTAAACAAGTAAACCTCTTCCGCCCTATATCTGCCCAAGCACATAAATTCACGATAACATTTTCAGGAACGAATTGCAACAATTAAACCCTTCATTGAAAAAAATTTCCCTACTTTGCGACGCGTACGATCAAGAAAAAATTTTACTCGTCTTCAAATATAACGTGACTAAGTATAACACATTTCCATGAAAATGTAGCCATATCTGCTTCGGGAAAAAAAGGGAAAACTGCTCACTATCATCTTATGCAGATACCGGTATCGTGTTTCAGACGTGAAGGGAGCCCGTCTACATTTGAAACGATAACAAAAATCCGAAACCGACGCAGCCGGTCCCCGTCCTTAACCGATGAATTTTGTTTGTTCATCGGTCAACGACAAAGAGACTATTAGCCGGTCCCGGGCTTTTTACCTTTTACTCAAGAAAGCGATGTTGCTTTAATCTGTCGGATTTCCTGATTAAAAAGGTCGATCAACTTTCTTGTTACTTTTCCCGCCGATCCATTTGAGAAGCGGTGCCCGTCAATTTCAACAACTGGGGCGATCTCATGCCCTGTACTCGTAATGAATACTTCGTCGGCACCCAACAATTCTTCAGTGGTAAATGCCTGCTCATCAACGGGTATTCCCGCTTGATCGGCAAGACCGATCACGAATTGTCGCGTGATGCCGTTAAGAATAAAATGATCGGCCGGATGTGTCAGTAAGTGACCGTCTTTTACAATAAACACGTTACTGCTCGAACCTTCGGTCACGATATCGCCGCGATGAAGGATTGCTTCTTCGTAGCCCTGTTCAATCGCTTTCTGATTGGCCAGAACATTTCCAAGCAAATTCAGCGTTTTAATATCGCAACGCAGCCAGCGAATATCGTTGGCCAGGCAAACGCGAATGCCCGCTGTTCGATCCTCATTGCGGATTGTCGAAACGGCCGTGCCCGTCACCACCGGCTGCGGATGCTCCGGAAAGTTGTGTCGACGCGGTGCGCTTCCCCGCGTGATTTGAAAATAAACCGTTCCGTTATTCACATGATTGGCTTCAACCAGCTGTTGCAATAATTCGGTGAGGCGATCGATCCCGTAAGGAAGCTGAAGACGCAACTCAGACGCGCTTCGCTTCAACCGCTTCATGTGCGGCCCCAGTAAAAACATTTTACCGGCGTATACATGAACGGCTTCGTAGATCCCGTCGCCAAACTGATAGCCACGATCTTCAATATCGACTTTTCCCTGATGACGCGGAATAATCCGGTCCTGATACAAAATTGACGACAAAAAATAACCCCCTTCTCGTTATCGTCCTTTTGAGCCGATAGGCAACATGATTTTTTTCAGTATATTCGATATTTACCCCCGCTACAATAGCTACGGCGATTTGACCTTCTTCATCGTCCTCAGCAATCGCCCGGAAATTTTCCGATACCCCTCCTTATTTGCTGTCTCTTATACACATCTGACGCTGCCGACGAATAGCCTTGTGTAGA
>UQRJ01000109.1 GCA_900543345.1 uncultured Sporolactobacillus sp.
CGAGATGTCTTAGGGTCTCGTGGGCTCGGAGATGTGTATAAGAGACAGGGATAGGAAAGCGTGGAAACAGCCGGGCTAGTTAATCGAAGAACCGCGCCCTTAATCGGGAAAAATCATTCCGCAATCGACGGAGTGATGGGTGCGCCCGGCCAGGCGGTTCGGTCATGAATGAAAATAACCGCAAATTCTGAAAAAGATTTTTAATTGATCTGACAAAGGAGTCTTGGACATGGAAACGAAAGTGTGGCGCGTGGATCCTGAGGCTGCGGATTTAGAAAATGATCCGCAGATTCGGGAAGCCGCGCAGCTTTTGATTCGAGGCGAAGTCGTCGCCTTTCCGACGGAGACGGTATATGGTCTCGGCGGTAACGCAAAATCGCGTGAGGCTTGCCGGAAAATCTACGAGGCAAAAGGGCGTCCGAGCGACAATCCGCTGATCGTCCATGTTGCTTCAGTGGAACAGGTACGGCAGATATGCACCGAAATCAATCCGATTGCCAAAAAACTGATGGACATGTTCTGGCCCGGACCGCTGACGTTGATTCTCCCGTCACGGGGCGAAACATCCGATGCGTTGACGGCGGGGCTGTCGACGATATCGGTACGGATGCCGAGTCATCCGGTCGCCCGTGCGCTCATTCGCACGTCCGGCTTGCCGATTGCTGCTCCCTCTGCCAATACGTCCGGCCATCCGAGCCCGACCAGAGCCGAACATGTGCTGCATGATCTCAGCGGACGCATTGCCGGCGTGATCGACGGCGGCGAAACCGGCGTCGGTGTCGAATCAACGGTCCTCGACTGTACGACAACGCCGCCGACGATTCTCAGGCCGGGCGGCATCAGTTGGGAGCAGTTGACGAAGGCGATCGGCCCCGTGATCGACGACCCGGGATTGACGCGGCCCGATCAAACTCCGAAGGCACCGGGGATGAAATATAAGCATTATGCACCGCAGGCCACCATGTATCTTGTGCCGAAAGGGAAACAGCGTATCCGCGAACTCATCGGCAATGAAAATAATAGCGGACGCATCGTCGGCGTGTTGACAACGGAAGAAAACGCCGATGCGTTTCCTCAGGCGGAGGTCGTTATTACCTGCGGTTGGCGCAGTCGGCCGGAGACGGTGGCCCACCAGCTGTTCGATGTGCTGCGCCAGTTTGATAAGCATCGTGTCGATGTGATTTACAGCGAAACGTTTCCGGAATCCGGAATCGGAAAAGCGATCATGAACCGTTTATCGAAGGCGGCGGCCGGCCGCGTCATCAACTAAATAAACGTTTGTTTGAGTGGATGGCGGGACTCCGAGGCCAGCCTCATTTCTGTTACGATCGGCCGCATTTGTCGATCGGGTGACACTATTGGGGTTTATTAAAATAAGAGTCAGGATTGCCGGCCATAGGGGGCAAAATAGCCGGCACGGATCGGTTCAGACATCGGTTTATCCAATCGTCGCTAATTTTTCCTGCTCGATAAGTTTTCTGTCGTTCTTCTATCGCCGGCCGGACATGCATAGATTGGCTCTGTAAGCGAAAGGAGGAGCCGGCGTGGCAGAAGACCTAATCGGCCGGGCGGTCGCGGTTTGCCTGATGGCACTGGCGCTTGGCATGGATGCTTTTTCGGTATGCATGGGCATGGGCATGTCCGACGTCCGGCTGCGCCGGGCCGGAACAATCGGTTTCTGGATCGGCCTTTTTCATATTCTGATGCCACTGACAGGAATCGTGCTCGGGCACCTGCTGTCGCAACGTTTCGGTCATATTGCCGTGACAGCGGCCGGACTATTGCTGGTATTGATTGGCGCGCAGATGCTTTTTTCCATAAAAAAACAAGAGCGGCCGCCGCAGAATCCGCGAATGGTTTCCGGGACCGGGATGATTTTGTTTGCCATGAGCGTCAGTATCGACAGCTTTTCTGTCGGCCTCAGCATGGGTTTGTTCGGTGCAGGAGCCGTCCTCTCCGCGTTTTTCTTTGGGCTGGTGAGCATGATTATGGCCTGGAGCGGTTTTTTCATCGGGAAAGGCAGCCGCCGCTATGTTGGCCGCTATGGCGAAGCGCTCGGCGGCGGGATCATGCTGCTGTTCGGGCTCAAATTAATTTTCCAATTTTCACTGTAATCCGGCATGTATTCGACGGCACATTTCCCGGGAAATGTCGTTTGTTCTGCAACCTGTTATAATGGAAGCGCAAAGGCGTATAGCCTGACGATTTTTGATGAGGAGACGCAAAAAATGGACGCATTCAACCAGCAACTGATAGATGAAGTCGGCACGGCTCTGAGTGATTTAAACCAAACGATGCCGTTTGACGAGCGGCATCTGCTCGTGATCGGCTGCAGTACGAGCGAGATCCGCGGCGACCGGATCGGTACGGCCGGATCGCTGGAGATTGCCGCGGCCGTCTTCGCGGCGATTGAGTCGGTGCATCGGAAAACGGGTGTCCGATTTGCTTTTCAATGCTGCGAACATTTGAATCGCGCACTTGTTATCGACCGGCGGCTTGCCGCATTGCGCGGCTTTGAGCGGGTGACCGTTCGCCCTGTCCGCCACGCGGGAGGAGCGATGGCGACATACGCCTATGAGCATCTTGCCGATCCCGTCGTGGTAGAATTTATTAAGGCGGACGGGGGCATCGACATCGGCGATACATTCATCGGCATGCATCTGAAGCATGTAGCGATTCCGGTACGCAGCAGCATCCGCTCGGTCGGACGGGCGCATCTGGTGATGGCCCGGACCCGGCCGAAATTGATCGGCGGCGAGCGGGCGGTTTATCCGGAAAAAGAAACTTCCGGTGCCGTTGCAAAATAATGAACAGAATAGGCGCTGCGGCGTTTTTTTTATACGTCCGCCGAGGGGCCGGCGCGTGGCGAATCACGGCCATGAAAAAGCCGCCCGTCGATTTTCTTCACTTTAAACAGACAAAATATGATAAACTTTACCGTGAAGAAAAAAGCCGGTGACACGGCTCCGGCCGGACACACAGCGATACAAAGGGGTGGATAAACGTCGATGACGACAATAAAGGAAGAGGATCCGGAAGTCTATGAGGCGATTGAGAAGGAGCTGGGACGACAAAGGCATAAGATCGAATTGATCGCATCGGAAAATGTGGTGAGCGAAGCGGTACTGGAAGCCGCCGGGTCGGTCCTGACGAATAAATATGCGGAGGGGTACCCGCGCCATCGTTATTACGGCGGCTGTGAATACGTCGATATCGTCGAAGACTTGGCAAGAAACCGGGCGTTGAAATTGTTCGGCGCGGAGCATGTGAATGTCCAACCGCATTCCGGTGCGCAGGCCAACATGTCGGTTTACGATGCTATTTTGAAACCCGGCGATACGGTGCTCGGTATGCGGCTTTCGCATGGCGGACACCTGACGCACGGCAGTCCGGTCAACTTCAGCGGCCAGCTTTATCACTTCGTCGATTACGGTGTCAGCAAAGATACGCAGCGCATCGATTTCGACGAAGTCCGCAGCCAGGCACGGAAATACCGGCCGAAACTGATCGTTGCCGGAGCGAGCGCCTACCCGCGCATCATCGACTTTAAAACGTTTCGCGAAATTGCCGACGAAGTCGACGCTTATTTAATGGTCGATATGGCTCATATTGCCGGATTAGTCGCCGCCGGTCTGCATCCGAGTCCGATCCCTTACTGTGATTTTGTCACGACGACGACGCATAAAACGCTTCGCGGTCCGCGCGGCGGCATGATCTTCTGCAAAAAAGAATTTGCCAAGAAAATCGACAAAGCCGTCTTTCCCGGCATTCAAGGCGGACCGTTGATGCATATCATCGCGGCAAAGGCAGTCGCACTCGGCGAGGCGTTGAAACCGTCTTTTAAAGAGTATGCCCGGCAGATTGTTGCCAATGCTCATGCTTTTGCCGACGCACTGCAGGCCAATGGGCTGAATCTCGTTTCCGGCGGCACAGACAATCATCTGGTCCTTGTCGATCTGCGCAATATCGCCATCACCGGGAAACAGGCTGAATCCGTGCTCGATGGCATCGGCATCACGACAAACAAGAACGCGATCCCGTTCGATCCTGAGAAGCCGTTTGTCACCAGCGGCATTCGAATGGGGACGCCGGCGGTGACGACACGCGGTTTCAAAGAGGACGACATGGGCGAAGTCGCCTCGATCATTGCCGATGTGCTGAAGAATCCGGAAGACGAGGCGGTGCTCAAAGAAGGAGAAGCGCGCGTGCATGCATTGACCGCCCGCTATCCGCTTTATCAGGGCGGCACCGGCGTGTTTGCCTAAATGCAAGGAATAAAGAAGAGGTATAGGAGGCATGGGAAATTGGGAAAACTGGTTGTATTGGATCATCCGCTGATTCAACACAAACTGACAATGATTCGCGACCGGCGAACGGGTACGAAAGCGTTCCGCGAACTGGTTGACGAAGTGGCCACACTGATGGCTTTTGAAATTACAAGAGATCTGCCGCTGAAAGAAGTAAAGGTGGAAACGCCGATGGCCGAGGCAAAAGCCTATTTGCTCTCCGGGAAAAAACTGGGCATCGTTCCCGTCCTGCGGGCCGGCCTGGGGATGGTCAACGGTATGCTGAATCTGATTCCGGCGGCAAAAGTCGGTCATGTCGGTTTGTTTCGCGATCCGAGCACCCTTAAACCGGTGGAATACTATTTTAAAATGCCACCGGATATCGCCGAACGTGAATTAATCGTTGTCGATCCGATGCTGGCGACAGGCGGGACAGCTTGTGAGACAATCACGTTGCTGAAAAAGCACGGTGCCGGCAGCATCAAGTTAATGTGCCTCATCGGTGCGCCGGAGGGCGTACGGGCACTGCGGAACATGCACCCGGACGTCGATATCTATCTGGCCGCTCTTGACGAGCGATTGAACGAACACGGTTATATCGTCCCCGGGCTCGGCGATGCCGGCGATCGGCTGTTCGGAACGAAATAGGCTGCGGGGCCGGCACTGACGAAAACATATTTCGTATAATTGCTTTAAAAAGAGGAGCATTTTTTCATTGTTGGCGATTTGTCACATTTGTCGTACGGCATGTCGAATAAAAATGATTTAAAATGCTTATTAAGGGAAGGGTAACATAGCCGTCATGAGCAAGACTTTATGATTCGAAGGTGAAAAAGCGATCGGAAAATGTGACGGTATATTGACAATAAAACGGCGATTTCGCTAGAATAGAAAGGTAGCGTTTTCTTTTATGCCGAATTTGTGTCCTGTCTCATGTTCGACCGACATCGTACGAAAACAGCTATACGAACAAAGAAGAAACGATTTTCCGTTGGCAATGCGAAAGCGGACCGGGGGTGAGCCCGATGGCCGATAAAAAAAACAACAATCCGCTGCAGATGGCTGCCGTCGTCAGCGCGATGGGTTTTGAGCTTTTCGCATTCGTGATTGTCGGTGCATTGACGGGAAAATATTTGCAAGGGCGATTTGGCCCCTCGCGCGTATGGATTCCGGTGTGCGCGGTTGCCGGCTTTTTTTTCGGGTTGTTCAGCTGTTTTATGACCCTAAAATCATTTATGAAAGAATGACGGCTTTCTGCATCCGGATTAATCTGATTTTTCTTTGCGGTAAAAAGAGCGCCTTGTTCCTTTTCGCCAGATTAATCAGTTTGTATAAAATGCTATTTCGGCTGAGTCCGGCCGGGCTTTCAGGTCCGCGGCTACATAGGCGGTGATCTCCCGGTGTTACCCGACGATCGCAGGCCGGAATTGATTTCCGCCTGCCTGCGGATGTCCGTCGGTTAAGCGGCGGTATTCTGCGGCGGACTGGGAAAAATGATTTTTGTAGCTGAAGGGAGGGAGATTCTTGGATCTGACTCCGAAAGTGACGTTTTTAGGGATGACGTTCGACCTCACAGTGATTCTCGGCAGTGTGGTAGCGGCCGTAATTGTTTTTCTGATTGTCACTTTGATGACACGACGGCTGACACTTCACCCGTCCGGAGCCCAGAACGTTATGGAGTATTTGGTCGACTTTATCGGTGGCATTACGGGCATTATGATGGAAAAAAAGGAGTCGTATAAGTATATCAGTTTTGCACTGACGACATTCCTGTTCATCCTGGTCGCTAATTTGCTTGGCGTGATTGTGATGGTTACCGCTCAGGCGACCGGACCGGTGCCGGCGCTCGGCATTACCAAAGACGTGCTGAAGACGACAAATGAGGTCAGTTGGTTTAAATCCCCGACGTCGGATCTGAACGTAACCATTGCGATGGCCTTCGCAATTATGATTTATTCGAATATTGCCGGCGCAATCAAGCATCCGCGCGCCTATGCGAGCAGTTTTTTCAAGCCATATTGGTTTATGTTTCCGTTCAATCTGATTGATGAATTTGCCAAGCCGGTTACCCATGCCGCTCGTTTGTGGGCGAATATTTTTGCCGGCGAAGTGCTGATTCTGATCATGCGCAACGGTCTGCTGTATATAACGGCACTTCCGCTCTTTTTATGGATGGGTTTTTCCGTTTTCGTGGGTTGTATACAGGCTTATATCTTCACCGTTCTGGCGATGGTCTATATCGGTCAGAAAGTGTCCTTGGAGTAAAAGATTTGCACTGCGGATGTCGACTTGAAACACAAACAGAACAATACATGATTATTTTAGGAGGAATTTTTTTATGACGACGGTTTTTGCTGGTGCGATTATGATCGCTTTCGGAGCTGTTGCTGCGGCTATCGGTGACTGCGTATTATTTTCTCGTTATATGGACGGCATTGCCCGTCAGCCTGAAGCAAGAGGGGTCCTCTTCGGCCAGACGATGATTCTCTTCGGTCTGATCGAAGCCCTACCGATCATCTCGATCGCGTTCGGCATTCTGGCACTCTTCGGTTTGTTCGGCTAAGACAAAGGTGGGGGAGATGCATCGGCCCCCGCTTTCTTGTAGATAAAAATAAGCAAGCGGAACGTATGAAGCGGCCGAATGCGCCGACAATCCCACCCCGTAATGTAGAAGACAAATCTGAGAGTGAAAGGAGCGGTAAATGCGATGCAGTTCACATTGGGAACGATTCTGGCTCAGCTCGTCATTTTTCTGATATTGATGGCCCTCGTGTCCTGGAAAGCCGTCGGCCCGGTTGCCAGAATGTTGAATAAGCGGAAAGACTATATCAACAAGCAGATTTCGGATGCGGAAAACAGCCGCACGGAATCGCATAAATATCTCGAGCAGCAAAAAGCAGAACTGGATAAAGTCCGTCAGGAATCCCGCAAGATTATCGATCAGGCGAAGCAGCAGGCTGCCACCGAATCGAAGAGTATCGTCGACGCGGCGGAGAACCGCTCCAATCTGCTGATCAAAGAGGCGCATGAAGAAATCAAGCGGGAAAGAGAAAAAGCGATTGTCTCGATTCGCGACGAAGTTGCGAATCTCTCCGTCCTGCTGGCTTCGAAAGTGCTTGAGAAGGAAATCGATGCCAAAGACTATTCGAAAGAAATTGATCAGTTAATGAAACAGGTGGGAAATCAGCAATGAGCCAAATCGTCGCGAACCGTTATGCAAGGGCGCTTTTTGAAGTCGCTGAAGAACGAGACGCCATTGATTCGATTGAAGCTCAGCTGACTTCCGTTTCGCAGATTTTAGCGGGAAACGAAGATCTTCGCCGAGTACTGAGGCATCCGCGGGTGAGCAGAGAAAAGAAAAAGGAATTGATCGGCAAACTTTTTGCGGATGACATAGGTGCCGAAGTGATGAATCTGCTGAAACTGCTCATCGATCACAAACGTGAATCGATCATCGATACCGTGCTTGAAGCCTATACGCGTCTGGCCGATGTTCAAAGAGGCATTCTCGATATCACCGTCACGACGGCACGGCCGCTAAGCGATGAACAGGAACAGGATCTGTCCGGCCGGCTGAGCGCAACGCTCGGCAAAAAACTGCGTATGCACCTGAAGGTAAAAGAAGAGATCATCGGCGGTATTCTGCTGCGTATCGGCGATCGGGTGTATGACGGAACGATTGCCGGCAGATTGGCGGACTTCAAGCAGGAGATCAAAGTAGGTAAACAGGGGTGAACAAATCGTGAGCATAAAAGCGGAAGAAATCAGCTCACTCATTAAGCAGCAGATTGAAAACTATCAATCCACTGTGCAAGTGAGCGAAGTCGGCACTGTCATCACTGTCGGCGACGGCATTGCCCGCGTCCACGGCCTTGACAGTGTCATGTCGGGCGAGCTTGTCGAATTTGCCAACGGCGTCATGGGTATGGCGCAGAATCTTGAAGAGGACAACGTTGGTATCGTCATTCTCGGCCCATTTACAGATATTCATGAAGGAGACGAAGTCAAACGGACCGGCCGTATCATGCAGGTTCCGGTCGGCGAGGCGCTGCTCGGCCGCGTCGTCAACCCGCTCGGCCAACCAATTGACGAACTTGGCTCGATCGTGACGGATAAGACCCGCCCGGTTGAAAAGAAAGCACCCGGTGTTATGCAGCGGAAACACGTTTCTGAGCCTCTGCAAACGGGAATTAAATCGATCGACGCGATGATTCCGATCGGCCGCGGCCAGCGTGAATTGATTATCGGCGATCGGCAGACCGGAAAAACAGCAATTGCCATTGATACAATGATTAATCAGAAAAATACGGACGTCATTAACATCTACGTTGCCATTGGCCAGAAGGAATCGACCGTTGCCGGCGTGGTCAACACACTGAAAAAATATGGTGTGATGGCTGTCTCTTATACACATCTCCGAGCCCACGAGACCCTAAGACATCTCG
>UQRJ01000110.1 GCA_900543345.1 uncultured Sporolactobacillus sp.
GATGTCTTAGGGTCTCGTGGGCTCGGAGATGTGTATAAGAGACAGGTGTATATACTATGAATGTGACTGAGTATAGCTGTTATGGAGCGTGATCAACTTATGGAGAGAAAGGTTTTTAAAATGGGTAACAGTTTGGGAACTACCTATCCGAAAGAGATTTTGGAACATCTTCATGCAAAATGTGGTGATGAAATTACGTTTGAAAAATTGGATGATGGTTCTGTAAGGATCAGCAAGCGTCAAGAGGTTAAACTTCCTAAAGGAATAGACGCTGATTTTCTTAAGTTGGTAGATCAAATTATCAAGGATAACGACAATGTTTTCAGGGAATTGGCGAATAGATGATAAAGTATTTAACGAAAGAACAAGTGATTTTGTTGAATGTTGTTTTACTAAAAAAATACTCATCTAAGGAAGATGTTGGTATAAAGTCGCCTGATCTTCTTGATAGTGCGATTAATCGACCAAGGCAATCAGCTTTCGGCGAGGATGCTTATAAAACGATATTTGCAAAGGCTGCTGCCCTTTTTCAAAGCATAGTACAAAATCATCCTTTTTTTAATGGAAATAAGCGAACAGCTTATGCGGCTCTTGAAGCATTTTTAAGAAAAAATGGTTATGTGATTAGAGCTACAGATATGGATAAAATTGATCTTACGATTGAAGTTTCCGACCAACAAAATAAACGATCAGTGAAAGATATTGCCAAGTGGATAGAGAAAAAATCAAAGCCAATACCTTTATAAATCAGTTTACTCCATTTATAGCCAACCAGCTTATTGGGGTCATCCGGTATGGGTGACCGCTTGGCGGTGAAAGTCCGCTGCAGGCCGTAGCGTTCGGAATGATTAACTAAAGACCGGGCTGCCTCCGCGGGGGAGAATCTGAAGGAAATCCAAGGCAGAATGCAGAGCTGATGTCCACGAACGCTATCCGTCATGGATAAGGCTGCCAAACCAGTCGAAGTCCGATACCGCTCGAGGTGATACGCAGTAAAACTGGCAGCTCAATGGCGCGAAAGGGGCCGCCGATAAAGAACTGACGGTATAATCATCTAAATATTTTCAAGCGATGAATAAAATCGCGAACTCATTAGTAATCGTTCGCATTCAATGGACTTTTTAGCGCCAAGTCAATAAACGGTTTTACAAGCAATCTCAGAATTTGCTATCGGCCGGTTCTTTTTCTACAATAAGGGATGGACGGGCTTTTAATCTGCAGGGTAAAGAGCTTGTTCGATATACGATTAACGACTGAAGGAGGCTTTTTCAGCATGGGAAAGAAAATAGCGGCTGTATTGGCTCACGATTTCGAGGATGTGGAGTTTACCGGTCCTGCCGATGCATACAAGAAAGCCGGACACACGGTTGTTGTCGTTGGCGCGAAAAAAGGGGAAACGATTAACGGGAAACACGGTGCCAAGGTGACGGCCGACCTGTCCATCGACGAGGCGAAGCCGGAAGATTTTGATGCGCTGTTTATTCCTGGCGGCTATTCGCCGGATAATCTGCGGGGCGACGATCGTTTCGTAAAATTTGCTAAAGCGTTTATGGATGCGGATAAGGGCGTCTTCGCTATTTGCCACGGCCCGCAGCTGCTGATTACGGCGGGTACGCTCGAGGGTCGCAATGTGACCGGCTATAAATCGATTGCCGTCGATCTGAAAAACGCCGGAGGGAAGTATCACGATCAGGAAGTCGTGGTTTGTCACAACCTGGTGACCAGCCGTCAGCCGGACGACATTCCCGCATTCAATCGCGAGAGCTTGAAAGTCTTAGCCTGATTTAAAAAAACGGCCTTCTGCAACCGGATCAGTTTGGATTGCGGAGGGCTCTTTTTTTGCAGCCGGAACGTAAAGGCATGACGACGGTGCTCCGGATGAAGCCGGGCAGGCCACCGGCTGTCCGGCAGTCGAGTCGAATGATTCATGTGTCGGGAAGCCAATCGGACAGTGAGTCGGCCTATTTGTTCAATCACTGATTAGCGTATGCGGATAAGGCTAAAAATGAGAACATCATTGTGAAAAACAGAACCTACGGCTTGCGGATCCGGGAGTAGTATACTATCATTATGGAAAGATGAAAAACGGATGTTCGATGGCGGTTCATGAAGTAGCTGCTTACCTCGGCGTGAAGAGAATTGGCGGGTGGTGCGAGCCATGCAGGGTGAGAAGTGAAGTACTGAACTTGCTTGCGGTCATCGACGGGTTACTCACCGTTAGCGGGTATTGAGAGCAAATCCGATGGTTTAGATTTGAAACTGGGTGGTACCGCGCGAACAGGCGTCCCTGTATTTTACAAGCAGGGGCGCCTTTTGCTATAGTATATCGTGTTTTCGGTGAATGAGGGGTAGGCGATCGGCCGTCGTTATTTTCAATTTCTCATTATGGCATTGGCGGCCGGCGGGAAATACATGGACGGGTATAACGGGGCTTGAAGAAAATGAGCGCAAGCGGCTAACTAAACTTAATAAGGAGCAGACAGATGAATATTATTGATGAACTGGCTTGGCGTGATGCAATCAATCAACAAACAGATGCTGAAGGTCTAAAAAAGTTAACTGAGGATCACAAAATAGCTTTGTACTGTGGTGTCGATCCGACGGGCGATAGCTTGCATATCGGTCACTTAATTCCTTTTGTAATGATGAAACGCTTCGGACTGGCCGGCCATCATCCGTATATTCTGATCGGCGGGGGGACCGGCAGTATCGGCGACCCGAGTGGCCGTAAAACCGAGCGGCCGTTGCAAACATTCGCAGCGGTGCGACACAATGTTCAGGCGTTGACGAGGCAAATGAAACGGCTCTTCGGCGGCGATGCCAATGTAACGATAGCTAATAACTATGAATGGTTATCGAAAATATCGCTTTTGGACTTTCTACGGGATTACGGGAAATTTTTCAATATCAATACCATGCTGGCTAAAGACGTTGTGGCCAGTCGTTTGGAAAGCGGTATCTCATTCACTGAATTTGCTTATCAGATTCTCCAGTCGATTGATTTTTTAACGTTGTATCGCACGCATCATGTTCAACTGCAAATTGGCGGTGCGGATCAATGGGGGAATATTACCGCTGGTATAGATATGATTCACAAAATAGAAGGGGCGGATACCGGGGTTTACGGTTTGACGATCCCGTTGATGTTAAAGGCCGACGGGACAAAGTTTGGTAAAACGGCCGGCGGTGCCGTGTGGCTGGATCCGAGCAAGACGTCTCCGTATGAGTTCTATCAATTTTGGCTGAATCAGGATGATCGCGACGTCGTAAAATATCTGAAATACTTTACATTTTTAAGCCGGGAAGACATTGACGAACTGGCGGAAAAAGTAAAAACCGAACCAGAAAAAAGGGAAGCACAGCGCAGGCTCGCGGAGGAAGTGACCCGTTTTGTGCATGGTCAGGAAGCATTGGACGAAGCTAAAAAAATTTCCAATATTTTATTCTCGGGAGATATTAAGGCGTTAAGTGTCAGAGAAGTCCAGGAGGCCCTGAAAAAGGTTCCGAATGTAGAAGTATCCAAGCAGCCTAAAAATATTGTCACTTGGCTGGTCGATGCCAATATCGAGCCGTCTAAGCGCCGGGCGCGTGAGGATATCCTGGGCGGGGCGATTACAATTAATGGGGAACGCATCGACAATGTCGATGCCGAGATAGATCCGTCCGAACATTTTGATGGTAAATTCGTGGTCGTCAGAAAGGGAAAGAAAAAGTATTTCCTGGCCAGTGTAAAAGACTAAATGAAAAGGGGATAAAGCACAGCAGTCAGTCGGAGAATGGCTGCCGTGCTTTGTTATGTATTGAGCTGCGCACGCGCCATCGAGACTCCGCGTGGAAGGGAATGATCGCGGAGTTGGTGCCCAAAGCGGACAGGTAAAGCTGAGTGAGCGGTGGATGCTCCCTACTAGTCCAGCGGCCGGTCGATCTGCTTTTCCGGCCAGGGAGCGGGGGCCAGATCGCGAACGGTCGTCAGGATGCGCAGATTGGCCTGTTCATTCCGTGCCAGCCACGACCGTACCTGCCGATTGAAATGATCATGGGGGCGGATCGGCCATTCGCCGCAGACGTCGATACCTTCCGCTTTTTTCCGACCGACGATGAGCCGCAGCAGCCGGCAGAGCTCGTCCAAACGAAGCTTGCCCTGATCCCAGTTTGTTTTGACGAATGGCGGGGCGAGTACGTCCTTGTCGATACTGAGATAGACATGGTCGGTAGGAATCAGCGCCAGCAGCGTCCGATCGTCGGGAATCCGCTGATCGGGAATGACGACAACCTGGTGCCGGATCAGCGCCGGGACGGACGCGGTGTCGGCAGGATGCGGTCCGATCATCACGATCCGATGCAACGATGCGAGTCCGGTAACGGCGTAATGCACCCACGAGCCGCATGACAGCAGCGATCCGATCTGTCCTTCGTTCAGATCGGTATGATGGTCCAGCAGGATTAGTGTGAACGGCCGGCGAATCCTTTGCATCAGCGCCAGCGACGTATAATGATAGTTGCCGCTGCCGATAAACGTCAGCCCCTTATCGGACACGTCCGCAAGCTGCCGGCGGATTGTCTGAAACGCTCCCGGCGCGCAGTAAAGGCTTGTCCCGCGCAATGTGTGGAAATCGATCCATCGGTGCGGGCAAGCAGAAGTGAGCGCTTTCTGCTGCACATAAGTGCCGTCGAAATTTAAAAAAGTGATGTTTTGATGGAGAAGAACCATGGCAATCCCCTCCCTCCTATTGTAGCGTTATTCAGAAAAAAACGAAATATGTCGATTGGGCGTTTGAGTTGCTCGGACTTCTGCGTAAACGGTATCATAAAACGAGAGGTGACGACGATGTATTCATTTGCAGGAAAACTGCCGGAGATCGATCCGAGTGTATTTATTGCTCCCGGCGCGCAGATCATCGGTCAAGTGGAATTGAGCGCGAAAGTGTCGGTTTGGTTCAATGCCGTGCTGCGCGGCGACGAGGCGGGAATTTTTATCGGCGAAGGATCGAACATTCAGGACGGGACGGTTGTCCACGTCGATGCTAACGATCCGGTGATTGTCGGCAAGCATGTGACGGTCGGTCATAACGTGATTCTGCACGGTTGTACGGTCGAGGATGGCGCGCTGATTGGCATGGGCGCGACAATCCTCAACGGTGCTGTCATCAAAAAAGGGGCATTGGTTGCGGCCGGCGCGCTCGTACTTGAAAAGCAGGTCGTCGAGGCGGGGACGCTGGTTGCCGGTGTGCCCGCGAAAGAACGGCGTCAATTGACGCCAGCGAATGTCGACTACGTTAAACGCGATTCTATACACTATATTAAGCAGGCCCAACGCTATCTGAAAATGGGTATCGGCCAACCTTAAGCCAATGCCTATCGGGCCGCGATCTTTATGTTCAACATACCTGAGCAGTTTTACCGAAATCGGGGCGGCGACACCGGACCGATTTTCTCAATGTATCCTGACTCTTTCCACCCGTTTGGCGAGATCTGTGCGGATGCCGGCGATCAGCTCGTCAATGAACGATTTGATCGGAATCCCGGCGGTGCAAGGAATGACAATGTCCGGGTGATGCAGCGGAATCAGATATTTTTTACACGTCACGTATAAAGGCATGTGCCGTTCGTTCGTCGATTTCGCCGTGAATCGAGCCGGGCTGCAACACGCCGATCGGCGCGATGATCGCATCGACCGGTTCGCGGCGACAGAAAGCGCAAAATCCCTTCTCACCGCTGATGCCGATATCGGCGCCGGCACGGACCATATTCGCTGTCGCCAGCGTGTTGGTCCCCAGAGCAATTACCGTTACGTCTTGCGGCAGCTCGCGGCGAATCTTGCGAATGACTGAGCGGCCGAGACCGGCACCCTGACCATCCAGCACGGCAATTTTCATGACTGTTCCCCCCGAACGCTATGTTTTTGGTAACGCTTCTATTATATAATAAAAATAGGATTCTATCGCCAATTACCGCGGCGACCCATGAAGGAGAGGCCATAAAAGATGGTTGATACGATTAAAGTAGTCAAGCAGCTGCTCGATTGGAACGAAGATTGCAGCGACGACGTAAAAGTGGTCTTGAATGAAAAAAAAGTTTGCGCGATTAATGTCATGGCGGCGCCCGGTTCGGGGAAAACGAGCTTGATCATCAAATTGATCGAGCGTCTGCAGCCGCGCTATAAAGCGGCGGTGATCGAGGGAGACATTGCCGGCCAGGTCGATGCGGAAAAACTCGATGCTCTTGGCGTCCCCGTCGTGCAATTGAATACGAACGGAGCCTGCCATATCGAAGCGATGTCGATGAAGAAAATGCTCGGCTACTTCGATCTCGATGCGATCGACGTGTTGTTCATCGAAAATGTCGGTAACCTCGTTTGCCCGGCCGAATTCGACGTCGGGGAGGATTTGAAATTGGCGATCGTCAGCGTTCCCGAAGGCGACGATAAAGTTGTTAAATATCCGCTGCTTTTTTCCAAAGCGAATGTTGTCGTACTCAATAAATTCGATATGAGACGTTTTTTCGATTTCGACGACCGGCAAATTGAAGCGGACGTGCAACACCTTAATCCGAGCGCTAAAGTTTTTCGCATCTCCTGCAAGGACGATGCAGGCATCGACGCGCTTGCTGAGAAAATCGCCGGCCGAGTTGCCGCCAAAGTTGCGCCGGTGAGCTGACGTCGAGAAGTTCATCATGTCCGATTCGATCGCCGGAATAAAAGATCGGCAGTTTACTTTCCGGCTTAACTCACCGTTTACATCGCTGACATGCTGCGTTATGATAAATAGTGCGGATCACGAAGATTCGTTTTTACTGCAAATGAGTAGTTGTAATCATATAACAGCCACGAAGGCTGACCGATACTCGCCAAACTGCGGGTCCGATTAGTGTTCGCGGCTTTTTATTTTGTCGCGGGTTTTCGGCCTTACGCAGTCACGACATCAACTTTTTTGTAGGAGGAGTCGAGAGATGCATATACCCGATAATTATCTGAGCCCGGAAACGTGTCTGGTGATGGGAGCGGCAATGGTACCGGTGCTGATCGTGTCCGTTCATCGAGTAAAGAAAACGATGTCGGCAAAACGGTTGCCGCTGATCGGTATCGGCGCTGCGCTGTCGTTTGTGCTGATGATGTTTAATGTTCCGGTTCCGGGGGGAACGACTGCGCATGCTGTGGGCGGGACGTTGCTGGCGATTTTGCTCGGACCGGAAGCCGCCTGTCTGGCAATTGCCGCCGCACTGCTAATTCAGTGCCTGTTTTTTGGTGACGGCGGCGTACTTGCGTTGGGTGCGAATATGTTTAATATGGCGTTTGTTATGCCGTTTTTCGGCTATGCGGTTTATCGCTTACTGACGGGCCGGCAGCAAGTGGGAAAACGCCGGCTGGTTGCTGCCGCGATTGCTGCCTATTTGGCGATTAATGTGTCGGCGCTGCTGGCGGGTATCGAATTCGGTATCCAGCCGATGCTGTTTACCGATGCCGGCGGACGGCCGCTGTATGCGCCTTATCCGCTGCAGGTTGCTGTACCTGCCATGCTGATCCCGCATCTGAGTGTGGCGGGTGCCGCAGAAATACTGGCGACCGGCGGTGTGCTTACTTTTGTGCAAAAAGTGTCGCCGGAGCTGCTGGGCGGGCGCGCTCCGCGAACTTATAAGAAATTGACCGGACTGCTGCTGGCACTGATCATGCTGACACCGCTTGGCTTACTTGCGGCAGCAAGCGCCTGGGGCGAATGGAGCGGCGGGGAGCTTGCCCATACGATCGGTTATCTGCCGGCAGGAATGACCCGCGGCTTCGACTATCATGCGCTGTTTTCCGATTACGCGGTTCGCGGCCTGCCCGAATGGCTGGGTTATATTTTATCGGCGGCCGGCGGCTGCGCTGTGCTGGTCATTTTATTCCGGCTGCTGTCGTTCCGGAAGAAGAAGGACATCCGGAATTGAGTGGGCAGACAGTAGAGAGACGATGTGAATCAGGTAAGCAGGAACCGCGATGCGATATGGAGTTGCCGGCATGGCTCCGAGCTGACGACCGAATGGAAAAGGCGTTGCCGGGACGGCGCTCGTTTGTCGATAAAAACCTGACACGATTATCGCGGCTGCTGACCGATCTGCGCCGGGGATCGGACGAGCGTACTTTTATTAGCAGCATTCGGCCGAACGTCCGTCTGATTATCGTGCTCGCGCTGATCGTGCTGATTACTTGCAGCCAAAGTGCCGCTTTTATTTTACTGATGGCGGTGGCGCTCCTCGTGCTGCTTAGCATGACGCCGATGACGGTTCTGCGCCGAGTGCTAGCTGTCGGCCTCATGGCCGGTCTGTTGATGACAGGCACGCTGCTGCCCGCTTGGCTGCTTGGGTTCGGCGGATCGATTGGGCTGATGGCTGCGAAAATTTGGCTGACCGTCTCCCTTTCCGGGCTTCTGGCGTTGACGACGACGCGCCATGAACTGACCGGTGCGCTGAAGGCCGTCCATTTACCTGATTTACCGATTTTCATTCTTGATCTGGCGCTCGCGTACATCGCCGTACTCGGCAATCTTGCACTGCAGCTTTTTCAGGCGCTGAAAGTGCGCTCGGTCGGACGTGAGCCGCATCGGGTCTATCCGCTTGCTGGCATCGCCGGTACGTTGTTTCTGAAATCAAAAGACTTATCGGAAGAAGTGGCCTGTCTCTTATACACATCTGACGCTGCCGACGAA
>UQRJ01000111.1 GCA_900543345.1 uncultured Sporolactobacillus sp.
GGCTATTCGTCGGCAGCGTCAGATGTGTATAAGAGACAGCAGCTATTTTGTTCCTTATCAGCAATCGGGCAGCAATAATAAATAACCCGGCCGCACAGGATAGCCACTATTTTTTCGCTTGAAGGATGATTTATATCTTTTCTAGTCCATTAACTTGGTGTAGACTTATATTTAGTCGTAGATTCCGACAACTCTATTGAATTTTTTCATAGAAATCCGATGAATAAGACAGGGAAACGAGTGGCAGAGTTCTGCCTGAAATAAAGGAATTTGTTTCGACTTGTAGAATTAGTTAATTAGAGTAGAGAAACCGGGTGCTATACCTATCTTGCGGAAAAGAACCGGTTGAATCATAACATTTGCGTATGATATGGATAACAAAATCAATAAAGAGGTTATCTCCATTGCCTGATCAACCGGTTCAGCACTGCCCACCACACATCCCTGAAAAGAGAAATAATAAAAAAAGAATGAGGGGAGGTGCCGAAATATGAACAGCGAAGAAGTTTTTGTTAGCCTCGATATCGGAACTTCGAGTGTGAAGACGGTTATCGGGGAGATGAACGACGGGTCGCTCAATGTCATCGGTGTCGGGGAAGCAGAATCGACAGGAATTAAAAAAGGATCGATTGTGGACATCGATGCGACGGTTCGTTCGATCCGCCGTGCGATTGAAGAAGCCGAAAGAATGGTGGGCCTCACTATTCGGAGCGTCATTGTCGGCATCTCGGGCAATCATATACATCTCAGACCCTGTCATGGTATTGTGGCTGTTTCCAACGAAAATCACGAAATTGGCGATACGGATATCGGACGGGTGATCAGTGCCGCTCAGGTCATGTCGATTCCGCCGGAGCGGGAGATCATTGATGTAATCCCCCAGCAGTTTATTGTCGACGGTGTCGATGAAATTCACGATCCACGGGGGATGATCGGCGTTCGGCTGGAAATGGACGGGACGCTGATCACCGGTTCGAAAACCGTATTGCATAATCTTTTACGCTGCGTGGAGAAGTCGGGCCTTCAAGTCGCGGACATCTGTCTGCAGACATTGGCGGTCAGCTCGGTGGCGCTGACCGAGGATGAGAAAAACCTCGGTGTGGTTCTCGTCGACATCGGCGGCGGATCGACCAGCGTGGCGGTTTTCGATCAAGGGACGCTTGTATCGACTTTTGAATTGCCTGTTGGCGGAAATCATATGACTAAAGACGTCTCCATCATAAAAAAAATACCGCTTGAAGAGGCGGAGAAGCTGAAAATCCAGCACGGTGCCGCCATGCCGGAAGCTACTTCGCCGGAGGATAGATTTACGGCTTCCCGGATCGGAAGTTCGAAGAAACAGACGCTTGATCAGGTAGATCTTGCAGAGATCATCGAAGCACGGCTGGGTGAACTGTTCGATATTGTCCGTGAAGAACTTCGGCGCATCGGCGTCAGCGATCCGGCAGGCGGATATGTGCTGACCGGCGGGGTCACGGCAATGCCGGGCGTGGCCGATCTGGCGGCAGAAAAATTGGGAACGAATGTGCGCATTGCCGCTCCGGATTACATCGGCGTTCGCGAACCTAAATTTACCGCTTGTATCGGACTGATTCAGTTTGCTTACCACAACGTGAAAATTCAGGGAAAGGAAGTCGCCGCGGCCGTTGCTGAAGACCGCTATCCGGATGAGCCGAAACCGCGGAAACAAAAACGTAGCGCGCCCAAAGATAAACAAGGCGTGACGGCACGGGTAAAAAGTTGGTTTAATATGTTTTTCGATTGACCACAAGCGGCAAAATACGAGAGCGATCGGGTTGAAACGGCGACTGTTCAACCTCTGAACGGGAGGAAATGATTAATGCAGGAAAATACGGAAGAGATGAACAATCTCGCGAAAATTAAAGTCATCGGTGTGGGCGGCGGCGGTAGCAACGCGGTCAATCGAATGATTGAAAGCGGTATTCAGGGTGTCGAATTTATCGGTGCCAATACGGACGCTCAGGCATTGAAGCTTTCCAAGGCCGGCACTAAGGTTCAGCTTGGCGAGAAGCTGACTCGCGGGCTCGGCGCCGGTGCCAATCCCGATGTCGGCAAGAAGGCCGCCGAAGAGAGTCGCGATCAAGTTGAGGAAATGCTCAAGGGAGCGGACATGGTGTTTGTGACCGCCGGGATGGGCGGCGGAACGGGCACCGGCGCCGCCCCGATCATCGCGGAAATCGCCAAAGACGTCGGTGCGCTGACTGTCGGCGTGGTGACGCGCCCCTTTTCTTTTGAAGGACGGAAAAGGGCCAAACAAGCGCAGCTGGGCATCGACAATCTGAAAGAGAAAGTCGATACACTGATCGTGATTCCAAATGATCGTCTGCTGGAAATCGTCGATAGAAATACACCGATGCTCGATGCGTTTCGTGAAGCGGACAATGTGCTGAGGCAGGGCGTTCAGGGCATTTCCGATCTGATTGCCGTTCCCGGGCTGATCAATCTCGATTTTGCCGATGTGAAGACGATCATGACGGAAGGCGGATCGGCACTGATGGCCATCGGCATTGCCTCGGGGGAAAACCGCGCTGCCGAGGCCGCTAAAAAAGCGATCTCCAGCCCGCTATTGGAAAAATCAATCGACGGGGCGAAGGGCGTGTTGATGAACATTACCGGCGGCAATAATCTGAGTCTGTATGAAGTTAATGAAGCGGCCGATATCGTTGCCACAGCGGCGGATGAGGAAGTCAATATGATTTTCGGTTCCGTAATCCGCGAAGAAATGGACGATGAAATTGTTGTCACTGTCATCGCGACCGGATTTGTTGAGGATGAGGTTGTCCATCAAAAGAAAAGTGACGAAGAACAAAGCATGCGCCAGACGAGATCGACGTCACCCGCAAAGGGAGCGGGTGACCAATCAGCCCACGATTTCCGGCATAATGAACATCCGCTGCGCGGTGACCAGCCGACCCGCAGGACGCGCAGCATTGTCGACGACGAAGAACTGCTGGATGTACCGACTTTTCTTCGCAATCGCCATAAAAAGAAAGAATGATTCAGTTCGTCGCCGTTAATTCGGCAATTGTAAAAAAGGGGCGGGAGGCCGAATGCTTCCGCTCCTTTTTATTGCCTGGAAAATGATTAAATGTTGTTTCGACAATCGGGAATCGGTCCGGAAAGGAGTCCGAGTGAAATTAAATAGAGCCTGGGATTCGGGGATGAATAAGCCAAGCCTGAAAGTTGACGGGGGGATACTCGGGCAGATACTCGAAACAAGAAAAAATATCTGAAAATTATAAATATTAATGCTCGACAAAAGCAGGCAAAATAACAGGAATTATCCGGCCAAGGATTGACAGACTTTCCGAGCGAAGGCCCGTATACTATTTCTAACATGCAAAGAATGAAGAGGTGGTTTGATGGTCGTTTATCTGGATGCGGTCTGGTTGCTAAATTTGTTGATCGATGCCTGCCTATTAAAATTAACTGCCGTCATGTTGAAACGGAAAATGGCGACCATTCGCCTGATTCTCGGTACATTGACCGCGTCTTCGATCGTCCTGATCTTTTTTACGCCTGTATCGCCCCTTATTGATCATCCGCTCGGCAAATTGCTCTTTTCGTCGTTGATCATTCTAATTACCTTCGGCTTCGGTAGGTTTACGGTGTTTTTTCAGAATCTCGCGGCGTTTTATTTTGTCGCTTTTGCGATCGGCGGCGGCCTGTTCGCAATTCATTTTTTCTTCATCAGCGATACATTTTATGCGGGCGGATCTGTTTTCACGACGCCGAATTTTGGCGACCCGATCAGTTGGATTGCCGTTGCCGTTGGATTCCCCGCTCTCTTTCTTTTTTCCCGCAAACGGATTGAGCAGACGGCCGTGCATAAGTGGCGGAGTGCCTCCGGCGCTGCGGTGACGATCCGTGTGGCGCATCAGGTGATCCATGCCGACGGCCTGATCGACAGTGGCAATGGTCTTTACGATCCGCTGACCCGGCTGCCGGTCATGTTTCTGACTCGGGCGGCTTGCGGCAGTGCCGTCCCGGAACCGTTGCTGGCGGCGGCTCGGGGGGCCGAACCTTTTTCGCTAATCGACGGCCTTGCGGCGGAATGGACGGCACGCCTCAGTTGGGTTCCCTTCTCATCAGTGGACGGCAGTGCACGTTATCTGATAGCGTTTCGTCCGGATCAGGTGCTAGTAAGGCATGAAGGCAAATGTTTTGATTGCGGCAGCAAGGTGCTGGTTGCGTTGACTGAGCATCGACTAAGTCCCTTGGGAGAATTCGGCAGTCTTCTTCATCCGGATATGTTGCTCAAAGGAAAAATAGTCGAATCGGCTTCTTAAAGGAGGATGAACGTTATGAAACGATTTTTCAGAAAATGGTGGAACAGACTGCTGATTAAGCTGCATATCCGGCCGGAAGATGTTTTCTATATTGGCGGCAGCGAAGGGCTGCCGTCGCCGCTGTCCAGGGAAGAGGAAGCCGAATTGCTGCGGAAATTGCCTTCCGGCGATCGCCAGGCGCGCTCGACATTGATTGAGCGGAATCTGCGGCTGGTCGTATATATTGCCCGCAAGTTCGATAATACACGAATCAATGTCGAAGATCTGATCAGTATTGGGACGATCGGGCTGATCAAAGCAGTAAATACGTTCAATCCGGAAAAGAAAATTAAACTGGCGACGTATGCTTCACGCTGTATTGAAAATGAAATTCTCATGTTTCTGCGGCGGAATAATCGTACACGCTCGGAAGTTTCGCTGGACGAGCCGCTGAACGTCGATTGGGACGGCAACGAATTGCTACTTTCCGACGTGCTGGGAACGGCCGGCGACATCACGACGAAAGGCATTGAGCGGAAAGTCGACCGTACACTGCTGAAAAAAGCGCTGCTGATGCTCAATGATCGTGAGAAGGAAATCATGATTCTGCGTTTCGGGCTGGCCGGAGGGAAAGAGCGTACGCAAAAAGATGTCGCCGATCAGCTTGGTATTTCGCAATCCTATATTTCGCGGTTGGAGAAACGAATTATCAAACGATTGCAAAAAGAATTCAGCAAAATGGCTTGATTTCTCCGAATGAGGCCGGTGCATAAAATGCATGTCTCGGGAGATACTTGACCTTATAACCGGTTGAAAAATGGAAGGGGCAGCGCAAGGCGGGCAAACGGCCTTGCCCTGCGGCATTTCTCCGGTAATCAGGCAGCTTAAGTCACCGGGAGGTATCGTTTTATGGCACGGCATAAGGTCGAGATCTGCGGGGTGGACACAGCGAAACTTCCCGTCCTGACCAACGCGGAAATGCGTCGATTATTTGCGGAATTGCAGTCCGGGACGCGCGAAGCCAGGGAGACGCTCGTCAATGGCAATCTCCGGCTTGTACTCAGCGTGATTCAGCGTTTTAATAACCGAGGTGAATCCGTGGACGATCTATTTCAGGTCGGCTGCATTGGATTAATGAAATCAATCGATAATTTCGATTTAAGTCAGAATGTCCGCTTTTCTACTTATGCGGTTCCGATGATCATCGGCGAAATCAGGCGGTATCTTCGTGACAATAATCCGATTCGCGTGTCTCGGTCGTTGCGCGATACGGCCTATAAGGCACTCCAGGCCAGAGAACGCTATGTTGCCAAACATTCAAAAGAACCGACCGTCTCCGAACTGGCGGGCCAGCTCGGACTTCCGGTGGAGGATGTCGTCTTCGCGATGGATGCGATTCAGGATCCGGTCTCTTTGTTCGAACCGATTTACAGTGACGGCGGCGATCCGATCTACGTCATGGATCAGATCGGCGACGAAAAACATAAGGATAAAGAATGGGTCAATCATATTGCCTTGAAGGAGGCAATGAGCAGGCTTCAGGAGCGTGAAAAACGCATTGTAGCCATGCGCTTCTTCTACGGGAAAACGCAAATGGAAGTGGCCAAAGAAATCGGTATTTCCCAGGCACAGGTTTCGCGGCTGGAAAAAATGGCAATCAAAGAAATGAATCAGCAGATCGGACCGTGATAAAGCCTGCTTCGGCAGGCTTTTTTATCATATACCGATTTTGCTTGCGCGCCCGTCTCTATTTTTCCGCTTCTCAAAGCCGGCAGGTCCCCATATAGTGAGAATAGCAGGAAAGGGGAGGATGCCTATGCCGAGAATATCGGACTTTCAGGAAAAAGAGATCGTCAATGTTGAAAACGGAAAGAGATTGGGACATATCGGCGACCTGGATGTCGACTTGTCGACGGGTAAAATTGAAAATCTGATTATTCCCGGGGCGGGAAAGCTGCTTGGGCTGTTCGGCAGGGAAAGCGATGTCGTCGTGCCGTGGAGCAATATTGTTCGCATCGGTGCGGATGTTATTCTTGTCCGCTTTTATACCGACCCAGAGCAACCGATCGGCAAAAATGAATGATCGCTTTCCGTTTAAAATGAATGATTTTTTTCCACATGCCCGCGCATTATGATAGAATGAAACTAAATGAATAACTGTAAATCAGGTGGAGATGCGGGATGCGGACAAACGAACCTTTTACTGTCGGTGGCCAAACCGCACTGCTGACCGAGCTGCCGGAGAAAGGGCCGTTTCGCCGTCTTGCCGGTTTTTCGCTGAGAAGCGGCGGGGTAAGCGGCGGCGCTTATACTTCGTTGAATCTTGGCTGGCATACCGGCGATCGGACGGATGATGTGCTTGCCAATCGCCGGCAGTTGGCTGAATCGATCGGCTTTCCCTTGGACGCTTGGGTTTGCGCCCGGCAAGTGCATGGAACGTCCGTTGTTCGGGTGACAAAGGCTTATGCGGAGGCGGGTGCGCAGACGCCGGCGACGGAAATTGAAGCGACGGACGGGTTGTATACGACGGAGCCGGGTTTGCTGCTCGCCCTCTGCTTTGCCGACTGTGTACCAATTTATTTTTATAGCGATCATCCGGCGGCGGTCGGAATCATGCATGCCGGTTGGCGGGGGACGGTTGGCGGGGCGGCGGCTGTTATGGTGCGGCGGTTTCGCGCCGACCTCGGCGTTCCGCCGGAGCGCCTGCATGCCGTAATCGGTCCGGCGATCGGCGGACGGGATTATGAGATCGACGAAACGGTGGCTGCTGCGGTACGCCGCTGCGGTGTTCCTATGTGGCGAAGCGTCTTAATGCCACATGGCGGCGGCCATTATCTGCTCGATTTGCAGCAGTTAAATAAGTTGATTCTGCGCGCGGCAGGCCTAGATGAAAAAGATATCCAAGTGACGCATTATACGACGGCGGCTCGTCCGGATCTGTTTTTTTCATATCGCCGCGATCACGGGCGGACGGGTCGGATGATGGGGTTCATCGGCATGGAAGCGAAGGAGTAAGTATAAAAGTGACGGTAGCGGAAAATTTGCGCGAGATTGACGAAAATATTCGCAGTGCCTGCGCGCGAAGCGGCCGCAGGCGTTCGGACGTGACCATTGTTGCGGTGACGAAATATGCAACGGCGGCCCGCGCTCAGGAAGCGCTCGATTGCGGGCTGACCAATCTGGCTGAAAACAGGAAAGAAGGACTGCTAAAAAAACAGGAACTGATTCATGACGATCGGGTGAAGTGGCACCTGATCGGGACGCTGCAACGTCGGAAAGTGAAGGATGTCATCCATCGAATCGACTATTTTCATGCACTCGATCGTTTAAAGCTGGCCGGCGAGATTAATAAACGGATGGAAAGCGGCACGCTGAAATGTCTCATTGAATTGAACATATCGGGCGAGGCGACGAAGCACGGCATCAAACCGGAAGCACTCGACGATTTTGTCGATGCACTCCGGGAATTTAAACACATTCGTATGGTCGGTCTGATGACGATGGCTCCGTATACCAATGATTCGATGCTGATCCGGCGCGTATTCGGGAAATTGCGCGAGTGTCGCGATCGGGTGCGGGCGCGGCATTTGGATTATGCGCCTTGCAGCGAACTGTCGATGGGCATGTCGCATGATTATCCGATTGCTGTAGAAGAAGGTGCGACGTTCGTCAGAATCGGCACGGCATTGGTCGGCAGCGACTTGAAGGGAAGCTGAAAAAATGGGATTCAAATCGGCATTCCGACGTTTTTTTGATCTTGAAGAAACGATTGAAACAACCGAAGACCATGTGCCGGCCGTTGATCGCGACGACAAAGCGAAACGTGCCTCCTCCGGCGGGAAGCAGACTGTCGGGAAGGGAGGGCGGCTGGTTGCTTTCCAGAATATCCGCCAGAAGGAGCGGGTCGTCCTGGCCGAGCCGAGAACGATTGACGAAGTTGAGGATATCGTCGTGAATCTGAAAAATAAGCGGAGCGTGATCTGCAGTTTGCAACGCGCGCAAAAGGAAGATGCGCAGCGTATTCTCGATTTCATGGCCGGTACGGCATTCGCGCTCGATGCACAGATTCGGAAAGTGGGAAAAAATACGTTTCTGTTTGCCCCGGATTCCGTAGATATTAGCGGAATGATCAGCGGATGGCGCAGCGATCTGCCCACTGATCGAAGATAAAAGGATGAGGTGAACGGTTTGACATATTTTATTGCTTGGCTTGTATCGGAAGCGATCGACATTTATAAATGGATCCTGTTTATTTACTGTCTCTTATACACATCTCCGAGCCCACGAGACCCTAAGACATCTCG
>UQRJ01000112.1 GCA_900543345.1 uncultured Sporolactobacillus sp.
CACAAGGCTATTCGTCGGCAGCGTCAGATGTGTATAAGAGACAGCAGTTTCAATTCCTCATAGGTAAGATCAAAACACTAAACGGGGAAAATTGATTAAAGAAGGAACAACGTTTCAATTCCTCATAGGTAAGATCAAAACTATCGCTTGAGCGCATATTGACCATCATAAGAAAAAAGTTTCAATTCCTCATAGGTAAGATCAAAACTTCCAGGGAATTAAGATTTAGCATTTACAGCATCACAGTTTCAATTCCTCATAGGTAAGATCAAAACGTTGAGCAGCCGAGTGAGGTTGTCGACGCACGCGTAGAGGTTTCAATTCCTCATAGGTAAGATCAAAACCGCAATTTACCCCTTCATTATAGCATTTCTACTTCAGTTGCTAAACAGATCTATTTCGCTTTTTTTCTTCAGAATAAGTGAAAAAGCCGATTTAAAACAAAATAAACCACTTAAAAATGTCGTCGATCCCCCGGAAATCGAACACTACTCCGGATCGACGACAATTAAAGCTCTATTTCCTCATTGCCGTTTGCCGATTTATTTAGATACCAGTGATTTGTACTATTGATCGACATCGATCAACGGTGTAGAATACATCTTTGTTAATGCCCGATGGGGTATTAAAACGACGAGGAAATTGATAAAGTTAATCAATTAAACTGCTACGACTCGCTGATTATCGCAATAATTTGATTGCGATAGATCAAGAGACGTGAAGAAAAAACAGGGCCAATCGCATCAGAATCGGCACAAAGGACGAGATAATCGATGCAGTTGCCAAGCATGATAGAGCTTGAAAATTTTCTCATTTATGCAAAAGTAAAAAACTTCTCAATCGCCGCAGATGAGGCTGGAATTACCCAATCTGCATTTAGTTTTCAAATGAAGAAACTTGAAAATACCATTGGCGTTCAACTGATCGAGCGATCCAACCGCGGGAGTGATTTAACTCCCGAAGGAATCCTTTTCTATCGCAAACTCGTCACGATTATTCCAAATCTGAGAGCGGCGATCTACGATGTTCAACAAATTAATGGCAAAAAACCATTGGAATTAAAAGTCGGTGTTCTTACCTCACTCGGCGATGTATTAATGAATCAGCATGCAGCCTATTTTCATCAGAAATATTCCAATATCTTCATTACCGTCTACAGTATGGAAAAGGAAAATCTCATTCGTTCGCTGCAAAATGAAAAAATCGATATTGCTTCTACTTTCCTATCTGCCGATATGAAAACAGCTACGCTTGATTTTGACCGGGCCTCTTTTCGAACGGACAGAATTGTCTATTACGCACCGAGACTATCGATTCACGATAAAAACAAAAAAATTAACGTCAAAACGATACTAAGATTTCCGCTTGTCAAATATCCCACCCATTACTTAATGAGCACGATTACCGAATCGTATTTAACCGTCCATGCCCATGCTCACCCAAACGTGACGGTTCGGTTATCGACACCTTACGCCATTATCAACTACTGTAAGGAAAATAGTGCAGGAGCTTTACTCCCCGAACGCCTGCTGCTTGCCCTGCAGGAAGACAATCGACCCGACATTTATACGACCGAGCCGATATTCGATTTAAAGACCTACCTCTTATATAAAAAAAGCAATCCGAAATATCGTGTCATGAAATTGTTTATTAATTATGTTATCGAGTTAAACAAGTCATTTAAAATCGATTGATTCCTTGTCTTCTAAGTCCTCCTCTCCCCTTCATTAGCTTGCAGCTACTTTCGGCCATAAATTTTTCTTATCTCTATCATTCCTAATTTTTGTTATACAGATCCGCCGGGCGAGTGTATGCTGTGAGGTGAGCTCAGTAAACAGCATTAAATCGCGATAAATTCAAGTGTTTTCCCATGGGAATCATCGAGGCTTAATCGTCAAAAAGGGGCGGAAAAATGGCAACGATTGATTTACCTTATGATAAAAAAACATTGACATTGACAGTGGCTGATCAAAACCTGGCGGGAATATTGACTTCGAAAGCCGGGGACGTTCAATCGAATTGTTCGGAACAGGAGATTGTCGAACAGTCATTGGATCATCCGATTGGTTCAGCCAAACTCGAACAACTCGTCAAGGGTAAGAAAAAGATTGTGATTATCAGTTCCGATCACACGCGTCCGGTCCCATCAAAAATAACCATGCCGATCCTGCTGCGCCGTATTCGTTCGGCCGAGCCGGATGCCGATATCAAAATTCTGGTCGCTACCGGTTTTCACCGCCCGTCGACGCACGAAGAACTCGTTAATAAATACGGCGCGGCGATCGTGGCCCACGAAGACATTGTGATGCACGTTTCAACCGACGATTCAGCCATGGTAAAGATCGGTACGCTGCCTTCCGGCGGACCCTGCATTATTAATAAAACGGCAGTTGAAGCCGATCTGCTGATTTCCGAAGGATTCATTGAATCTCATTTCTTTGCCGGATTTTCCGGCGGTCGCAAATCCGTTCTTCCCGGGATTGCCTCTTATAAAACAATTATGGCCAATCACTGCGGGGAATTTATTAATGCGGAGCAAGCACGGACGGGAAATCTGGACCATAATCCCGTGCATAAAGATATGCTCTACGCCGCTAAAACAGCCGGTTTGAAGTTTATTTTAAACGTCGTTCTGGATGAACAAAAGCGGATCATCAGGAGTTTTGCCGGAGATCTCAAGCAGGCGCATCAAACGGGCTGCCAGTTTGTTGCCCAAATGGCCGCAGTCGAGAAAATTCCCAGCGACATTACGGTCGTCACGAACGGCGGCTATCCGCTCGACCAGAATATCTATCAGGCGGTCAAAGGGATGACAGCAGCCGAAGCGACAAACAAAGCCGGCGGTACCATTATTATGGTGGCCGGTTGTGCGGATGGCCACGGCGGCGAAGGTTTTTACAAAAATCTTGCCGAAGTGAACAAACCGGCCGATTTTTTAAACCGGGCCATTCATACGCCGCGTCAGGAAACGATCCCCGATCAGTGGACATCGCAAATTCTCGCAAGGATCCTGGATAAGCATCACGTCATCATCGTTTCCGATCTGGTCGATCCGGATCTTGTTCGGTCCATGCACATGGATTTGGCAACGACCCTCGACGAGGCAATGAGCCGGGCCTTCAAACGGGAGGGGGAAAAGGCCAAAGTGACCGTTATTCCCGATGGTTTAGGCGTAATTGTAAAATAATCCGAGTGTTAAATCGAAAAAAGGAGCCGTAGGTATGTTAACGGCAAGGACTACAAAACTCGACAAGCTCAAAAACATTCTTCATCACTATCAACGGATTGCGATTGCTTTTTCCGGAGGTGTCGACAGTACTTTTCTCTTAAAAGTGGCCCAGGAAGAATTAAAAGAAGGAGCCTTGGGCCTCACCATTCAGTCACCAACTGTTACTGAAGACGACTTAAAAGATGTAAAAGCTTTCTATCAAACGAACGCCGTGAATTATTCGATTATCCATCTAAACCAGCTGGATATCCCGGAATTCAGGCATAATCCAATGAATCGTTGTTATTATTGCAAAATGGTGGAATTCACCAGTATGGAAAAAGAAGCCAAAAAACACGGCATCCATTGGCTCGCCGCAGGTATTAACTGTGATGATCAAGGTGATTTCCGTCCCGGTATGCGGGCACTGCAAGAGATCGGCGTAGTCAGTCCGTTAAAAGAAGCCGGCATGACGAAAGCGGACATCCGTCGATACGCCAAATTGTATCATCTTCCGACCTGGAATAAGCCGGCCAGCAGCTGTCTGGCTTCTCGCGTAGCTTATGGTGAAGTAATTACCGAAGCAAAGCTGCGAAAAATCAGTGACGCAGAGCGTGTATTGAAAAATTTGCATATCCGCAAACTACGCGTTCGTTATCATCACGGCAATATTGCCAGAATTGAGGTTGCTCCGGAAGAACGGCATGTTTTCTTCAATACTGCCATCATGGATCGCGTGGCGGAGGCATTCCGAAAAATCGGATTCGCCTACACGACGCTCGATCTGCAAGGTTACCGGCGGGGAAGCCTGAACGAAACTCTGGATGAAAAGACCAAAAGCAAAGTGACGCCAAGCAGCCATGTATCAGGATAAGTTGCGAGAACTGCTGAACGCTGTACGGGACGGTTCGCTCAGTGTAAACGATGCGTTCCGCCGCCTGAAAACCTTACCGTTTGCAGATCTGGGCTTTGCAAAAGTCGATCGTCATCGCCGACTGCGGAACGGATTCCCGGAAGTCATCTATTGCGAAGGAAAAACGGTTGAACAAATTCAAGCGATTTTGCAGATTCTCATGCCGACGGAGACAAATATCCTAGCCACTCGCGCTTCGCAGGCAGTTTTCGAAGGTGTTCGCCGAATCGCGTCGAATGCCGTTTATCATCGAGAAGCTCGCTGCATCGTTGTTAATCCAACGTTGAATCTGCTTGATAAAAATCGTTATATTGCCGTAGTCACTGCAGGAACAACCGATATTCCCGTCGCCGAAGAAGCCGCTGTCACTGCGGAGACATTCGGCTGCCGAGTGAAACGGATCTACGATGTCGGTGTCGCCGGCCTCCATCGGCTACTAGCCAAATTAACAGATTTACGAAAAGCGGACGTTGTGATCGTCATTGCCGGAATGGACGGTGCTTTAGCCAGTGTGGTCGGCGGACTGATCGAGCATCCGGTTCTGGCTGTTCCGACCAGTGTTGGTTACGGCAGCAGTTTTCACGGAATCACGGCACTACTGACGATGCTGAACAGCTGTGCCAGCGGAATCAGCGTCGTAAACATCGATAATGGTTTCGGCGCGGCCTATTCGGCCAGTTTAATTATGAAAGAAATCGCAGGTGGAACGCCATCATGAAAATGATTTACTTTGATTGCTTCTCCGGCATTAGCGGCGATATGCTTTTAGGTTCATTCATTGACTTAGGAGTCGAGGCAACTTATTTAACCAATGAACTGAAGAAGCTGCATCTTAACGGCTATCAGATGGTTTATTCGCGGAAAAAAACCGGTGGTATTACCGGGAGTGATGTCGACGTTCAACTCGACAAGCCGAATCACGACAGCCACCATCACCATCGAAATTTATCCGACTGCACAGCTATCATTCAAAACAGCTCGCTATCGTCTTGGGTTAAGGAGCAGGCAAGCCAAGTATTTGCGGAAGTCGCCTGTGTGGAAGGACACGTGCATGGCCTGCCGATGAACGAAGTCCATTTTCACGAAGTCGGCGCGGTCGACAGTATCATTGATATTGTCGGAGCATTTATCTGCCTGGAACGACTCGGAATAAAAAAAGTGTATGCTTCACCGCTGCATGACGGACATGGATTCATTACCTGCGCTCACGGGAGAATGCCGGTACCGGTGCCGGCCGTTGCTCAGATGCTGGCAAGCAGCGGTCGAAAAATTCCCTATATTCAGGAAGATATTCCGACCGAATTGGTGACACCTACCGGTTTGGCGATCATTAAGACCATCGCCACAAATTTTCAATGGCTCCCTGACATGCACATTCAGAAAATCGGTTACGGAACAGGGAAACGCGATACCGGCAAAATCAATGCTTTGCGGGCGGTTCTCGGCGAGCAGGCCGACTCCCCCGAACAAGATGAGGTCGTTCTGCTGGAAGCCAACATCGATAATCAGGCTGGTGAATTGTTAGGTTTTGCCCTCAAGCGCTGCATGAGCGAAGGCGCTCTGGATGCTTTTTTTACACCGATTTATATGAAAAAAAATCGGCCGGCCGTCAAATTTTCAGTCATTGCCAAGCTCGCTGACGAACAAAAGATGGCGGCATTGATTCTGACGGAAACAGCCACTTTGGGTGTGCGTGTTTTTCATTGCCCGCGATACATGATGCATCGCGAGTTGCTGAGCGTTCGGACTCCCTACGGTCAGGTTCACGTGAAACACGCAACGATGGATCGTGTCGAAAAATGGGCGCCGGAATTCAATGATTGCGCAAAACTGGCTCTTGCGCAGCAACTGCCTCTTCCGGTTATTTATCAGGCAGCGCAGCAATGTATTGATTCCAGCAATAAAACGGACAAGCTGGGGAGAGATAAATGATGACTTACAGTTTAACAGTTCGCTGTATTAGCGAATTGATCGGCACCGCGATTATGATCTTATTCGGGAATGGTGCCGTAGCCAATGTCGAATTAAAAGGAACGAAAGGTTACCACAATGGGTGGATGATTATTGCCGTCGGTTATGGATTCGGCGTCATGATCCCGGTTCTGATGTTCGGTCCGATCAGCGGCAGCCATATCAATCCGGCGATCACTTTAGGACTGGCCATCAATGGATTATTCCCATGGTCTAACGTGGCGCCCTACCTCATCGCCCAAATGATCGGTGCCATGCTCGGTCAGTTCCTGCTGATTCTTGCCTATAAACCTTTTTATGATCGAACGGAGAATACGTCCGGAATATTGGGTACGTGCTCAACCATTTCGGAATCGGGAAGCTATGTCAACGGCTTCGTTAATGAATTTATCGGAACGTTCATTCTCGTTTTCGGTGCCATGTTGATTCTAAATTCTCGCGTGCTTGTTCACGAGGCCGGTGTTGCCGAATTGGGACTGGGTTTTCTCGTCTGGTCGCTCGTCGCATCCTTAGGCGGGCCGACAGGACCGGGACTCAATCCCGCCCGAGATCTAGGCCCGCGCATTATTCATGCGCTGTTTCCCTTAAAAACAAAAGGATCCTCGCAATGGTCTTATGCCTGGATTCCCGTCGTCGCGCCTTTTCTAGCCGGAATATTCGCTGTACTGCTCTATAAAGTGGTTTACATTCATTAATTGGCAGTAAGAAAGTTAAGAAAGGATTATTAGTCTTGAAAGCAGCGCCTAATAAAGGAAAACAGCACGTGTTCATTTTTCCGGCCTGCTGCGTCGTGATTAATCTTATCGGCTTCGTACTCTATTTCATCGCATCCAAAGAAGACCCGTTAATCTTGGGCATTGGCCTGACCGCTTACTTGCTCGGTCTTCGTCATGCATTCGACGCCGATCATATCGCAGCAATTGACAATACCGTTCGCAAACTAATTGCCCAAAAGCAAGACGCGAATGGCGTCGGTTTTTATTTCTCGCTGGGCCATTCGACCGTAGTCATAATAATGTCTATTTTATTAAACTTATTTATGCACTGGTCGCAGCAACATTTATCCTTTTTTCAACAAATTGGCCATTGGGTTGGATCGATGATTTCTAGTTTATTTTTGATTTCAATCGGAATCGCCAATACCCTTGTCTTTCTTCGCTTGAGGAAAGATTACCTAGATTATAAAGCGCATCAAGATAGCGAAAAACTGGATAACAAACCGTTACTGCTTCCACAAGGACCTTTGACCATGGTTTTTCATGGTTTGTTTCGACTGGTGAACCGGAGTTATCAAATCTATCCAATTGGTTTTCTTTTCGGCCTGGGTTTTGATACAACAACAGAAGTGAGTTTGCTGGCGCTATCTGCAGGAGTGGCCAAACATGCTGTCTCTTTCACAGGGTTGCTCGCTTTACCTTTACTGTTCACTTCCGGCATGGTCATTGTCGATTCGCTGGATTCCATCTTAATGTCGGGTGCCTACAAGCAAGCGCTGCGGACGCCTGTCCATCGATTCTATTACAACATGATTGTGACGGGTTTATCGGTCATGACGGCTCTATTTATCGGCATGACCGAATGGGTGCAGATCGGTGCCGAGCAATTTCATTGGCATAACACTGTCAGCACAGGGCTGCAAAAAATTAATTTCAGTCAAGCCGGCTACGGGCTGGCCTTGCTATTCATCGTCATTTGGGTGGTTGGTTCTCTCGGTTTCCGGAAGAATCGCAGCACATTACAGAATAAAGTAAACCACAACAATAACTAATGATCGGATCGGCAATTGATCTAAAGGCAACGGCCATCCTACCAGTCGCTTACCTGAATCTGGGGGAATTTCGCAGGTTTAATCCGATGAACCCCAATCACAGTCCAATGATCATCGATCGGTCGATCGTCGGCCATTTTGGAAGCCAATCCACTATTAATGGTTTGTAATCCGCTCAAACATCATAAAGTCGAAGGACATCCCCAGTCATTACATGATCAGGAGGTGCCCTCTTTTATTAGCTAAATAGGTAGTGGATAATGAAAAAATTCCGTTCACTACTAAACCGATTATTTGGATTTTAGACAAATAGTCGTTAGCTCAGTAATCGTAATCTCGGTTAATTCATTCATTGTCAAAGATGCACCTGACGATGTACCAGCCGTTAACCGAGGACAGAGCTTGGCGCAATTATCAAAAAGTCTCACTTCGCATCTGTCTGCGCAGCAGCTCACTCCATTTAATAAATGTCCCTTTTTTGACGATATATTTATTGCGTATTCGTTATTAACGTATAGTACAAACGGCCCGATTAGTAGCAAAGAATATGATCTTAATCTGTACATCAAAAATCGCAAGAAGGAGTACCCAACTATGAAATTCTCTGCAGGGTCAAAGGGCCGCATCAGTCTCGGGACTTCGATCATTCTTTTTATCTGTCTAATTACTGTCTCTTATACACATCTCCGAGCCCACGAGACCCTAAGACATCTCGT
>UQRJ01000113.1 GCA_900543345.1 uncultured Sporolactobacillus sp.
CGAGATGTCTTAGGGTCTCGTGGGCTCGGAGATGTGTATAAGAGACAGGCAAACACCCGCACATCAATTACCGCTTTTATGATGCAAAAGCTCACAATTGATATGCTTTCAGATACAGCCAACTGTTAAAATTTTTCTTTTGCCGGAGGGCGATGTTGGGTGATACGCATCGCGCGCTTAACTAGCGTCCGTCCAGTCGTTGGCGCAGCGCACAGGCTGAATTAATCGGTGGGCGGCTGCACATCGTCGGGAATTAAGCTCTGGTAAGAAGAACCGTTTAGCCGTTCTTTCCATTCATTTTGCGCCGTCGTTAAAAAATCACGATCAATCATTGCCTGAACTGCTGTGCAGGCTAATGCCTTACCGGCAAATAAAGCGGCATTGATCGCATAATGTGTCTTTCCCTGGGCAACTGCCTGCCAAGAATGAACGGGGGTGCCAAGAGCCCACGTAGCGATTTTGCATCTTCCGGTCGGTACATTCCAACTAACGTCCGCCGCATCGGTCGAAGGCTGCATAAATTTCTCTTTTTCAGAAAAAGGATCAATCCAACACGCAATCGGAACTTCACGCGCCTGCTTTATTTGGTGCGAATCGATTGAAGCAATGATGCTTTTTTGTTCAAATGAATCAAAGCTTTGAAAGATCGATCGAATCAATCGAACATCTTCATCGGTATACTCAGGATAGTTTAATTCATTCATGTAGTGCGCCATCGCCCGATGAAGGGTCGTATTAGGAATCAGATTATACGTTCCTCCTTGAATGCGATACGACATTTTTGTTTCGGTCATGAGCGACGCGCCTTGGGCAATTTTGATCACCCTTTGAAAAATCTGTTTGACTTCTTCGACGGTTTCGGCCCGAACCATACATCGTTCTTCAGCATACGATTGGACAACGTTCGGCGAAATGCCTCCTCCGTCCTTTACCGCATAATGGACTCTTGCGCAATTCGGGATGTGCTCTCTCAAGTAATTACAGCCGACATGCATGAGTTCCATCGCGTCCAGTGCACTGCGGCCGCGTTCCGGCGAGGCAGACGCATGCGAACTTTTTCCCTTGAATTGAAAATCCGCTAACAGAGAAGCCGTCGATGAAAGATGCATCACTTCATTTACCGTTCCGGGATGCCACGAGAAGGCGGCGTCAACATCGTTGAAACAACCGGCTTTGATCATAAAAACTTTTCCACTGCCGCTTTCTTCTGCAGGGCAGCCATAGTAACGAACCGTCCCTAACATGTGATGTCGGCTTAAATATCTTTTCACAGCAAACGCCGCGGCAAGCGAACCGACACCGAGCAGATTATGGCCGCATCCGTGGCCATTCCCGCCGGCGACAACCGGATCCGGAGCGGCTACTCCGGCCTTTTGGCTCAATCCCGGCAAAGCATCTAATTCGCCAAGAATTGCGATGACCGGTTTCCCCGAGCCGTAACTGCCGATAAATCCGGTTTTCAGTCCGGCTACATTCTCTGCCACCGAAAATCCTTCCTTTTCCAGCGCTTTACTGAGAATTTTGGCCGACTTAAATTCCTGGTAACTCAGTTCGGCCAAGTCCCATATTTGCTGACTTAGTTCGCTAAATAGTTGATAATCGCTATCGATACTTTCTTCAATTTCTGTTGTTAATTTCATAAATCATCACCTATTCTTCATTAGCAATCTGCTCTCATCAGAAAAAGCCTCAACCTGCAACTGAAAAAAAGGCCATCGACGCGATTGATTGACCTCTAGCGGCGTTCTCGCCAGCGCCGGCTCCAATGATTTTCAATCGTTAATTGATCTAAAATACGGCTCACCAATCCGTCTGCCAATTCCTGAATAGTCGTCGGGTGATTGTAAAAGCCGGGCGCTGCAGGCATCATACAAGCGCCTGCTTTTCCGAGCCGACACATGTTTTCCAGATTGATCAGACTCATCGGCGTCTCTCGGACAAGCACAACGAGTTTTCGCGACTCTTTAAGTGTGACGGAAGCCGTGCGCAGCAGCAGCGTGTCGCCGATCCCATTGGCGATCGCCCCCATCGTATTGACGGAGCAGGGAACAATTGCCATGCCGTCCCACCGATTGGATCCGCTGGCAATCGGCGAAAACAAGTCGCTGTTTTTATAAACGGGAAAATCAGTGACGATCCGTTCATACTCACCCTTGCATTCATATTTCATGACTTTTTCGCCCATTTCACTGAAAATAACATGGGTTTCAACACCTAAGTCCGCTAAAGCATTCAGCAGCCTCACCGCATAAATTGATCCGCTGGCACCAGTGATGCCGACGATCACCTTCATATCATTCACTCCGTCATTGTGTCATTACTTCATCCGTTAATAAAAGCATATTGGCTGATCGCAGGTGTCCGACACCCCGCCCAATTGCCGGGTTACCGGCTCGTGCGAATCAGATAACGCCCTTGTTGATCACGTGCTAAACTATTTTCTGTACGGATTTCCGACCAGGCTAAGAGAATCTCTCTGTAGCGATAATTGGCAAATTCATTAACGATCTCTGCAAAAAAGAGCGGCGTTTTGGCAAGCCGCGACTTGATTTTTTGCGATAAAGCCTCTATTTCCATGCTCATTTCTCCTCCAAATAATCTGCCAAATGCACCGTATCGGCTTTAAAATACCTTGCTTTCTCATAAGACTTACGTGAAATACCCGCCGGAATGGTCGCATCAATACCAAACTTGCTGGTCGTGGGCAACTGCCCTTTCGGCAAATCGGCGGCGCGAACAGAAGGATCGACATGTTTGGCCTGCACATTGCTAACAACCACAATATCTTGATCGGCCTGCACGCGCAGGGCAATGGCCCAACGAACATCATCGTCGTCGAAAATATCAATATCATCATCGACGACAATGACTGTTTTCACGCCAAATATCGCCAGAAGTGCCAACACGGCGGCTTTGCCTTCACCCGGTTTCGGATGATCAAGCGCAGCAATGAACTCAAACTTATTACAGGCACCGATACTCGAACGAACGGCTGTAGGCCTGAGGTTGGCTGCCCGCAAGATACTAAACGCCTGATTCTCACGCCCCGGTGTACCTAAGCCATAGACTTCCCATGGCATAATTAATGAATGGAAAATGGCGTTTTTGCGATAAGTCATCGCGTTCACTTTCACCACAGGGTTATGTTTTACATTCCCCGATATCCGATGAAATTCTCCATACGGGCCTTCATCCGTTGTCCACCCTGTCGGCAGCACCTCACCCTCAAGCACAATCTCCGCATTTGCCGGTACTTCAACGTCGATGGTTTCACAGCGGACCATTTCTAACGGTTCTCCTCGGAGTGCCCCGGCAACGCCCATTTCGAAAATGCCCGTCGGCAGTGAAGATGCCGCCGCCAGCAATTCAATCGGATGCAAGCCAATCGCTACCGCTATTTCCAATGATTTTCCTTTCTCATAAGCTTCACTGTAAAACATCCTAATATCGCCGGGAGAATTAAAATCAATGCCCATGGTATTTTTCGTGCGGAACATATGTCGATACATCCCGGCATCTTTCCCCCACTTTTGGTGTTTGGCAAATTGAACGCCTGAACCGATATAAGGTCCTCCGTCTTTTTCATGCTGCAAAATTTGCGGAATCAGCGTTAAGTCGACGTCGTCCCCCGTTAAAATGACTTCCTTCAGGGGCACATCCTTTACCTTTACCGTCGGCAGCGGATTTTTAATTGCCCGCTGCAAACGCGGCCCCACTTCATCAGGGCGACACCCCAAGGCCAGTGCAATTTTACGCGCATCTTTAACGATACCGCCGACAATGGACATGTCATAGCCATTTACATGCTCCAATAAGACTGCTTTAGCAGAGTCGGTAATCAATGCGGACACATCCGTCGGGTCGACCGCTTTTTTTACAGTCACCAATTCATTGTTAGCTTGCAAAGTAGCCAAATATTCCCTTATCCCCGCTTGCATAGACGTGCCTCCTCATGGATTTTGCTTTATTTCGGCAGATAGGAGAGATCGACACCTTCAGAAAAATCAACTGATTTTTTGATCGTTTTTTCCGACAGTTGGGTTTTCAACACTTGATCGGTGCCTTCCTTTGTGACTTTCAAGTCAGCCGGCACCGATTCAAACACATTTTTTACGGCCTGCGTTAAAACTTTATCGGAAACATTAGGATACCATTTCTTTAACGCTTTCTCGCCGTAAGCAGGATCTGCCGTCGTTTTTTTCACCTGTTCCTGCGTCACCTTTAAAAATTTCTTAAAAGCCGCAGCATGTGCCTTGACCCAGTTTGTTTTACCGATAACGACCAATCCGGCCGTTTGAAAATTCGGTTTCGCCAGTACGCGATAATTTCCGCCCGTTACCATCAGTGATAATGTCGGTTCCGATACCATGCCGGCCGCCGCCTTGCCGCTCTGTATAGCAGCGGTCATCGGCGCCCCTGTTCCGGCATTAATAATTTGCACGTCTTTCGCGGGATTGATTTTTTCCTGCTGTAGCATATATTTCAGCGTGGAATCGGACAGGCTGCCGGCAGCGGTCACTGCCAGTGTCTTGCCTTTCAAATCATTTAACTGCTTATAAGAAGCGGACTTTTTGACCACGAGTTGATACGTGGCGCTCTGATTTACCAAGGCATACGCTTTGACATCCAGACCGTTGTTTCGCTGCCGCAGCACATGTTCATAGCCGAATTGGGCGATATCCAGACTTCCTCCCACCAAGGCTTTTACCCCGTCGGCACCGGAATTAAAGGAAACCGGTTGTATATTTAAACCGGCCGCTTTGTATGCGCCGCTGCCGATGCCGACACTGACCGGACCAATCGGATGGGCGACCATGCCGACTTTGATAGTTACCGGTTTTTTGGCAGTCTTGGAAGCTGAAGAAGATGTGTTGCCATCTGCACCACAAGCAGCCACCGTTAAACTTAGTAATACAATCAGCAATCCTGCGACTATCTTCCGCCATTTTTTCATTTCATTTTTCTCCCCTACTATTAGGTTATCGATATCTAAAAATATATTTTTCCACCAATACAAGCAAACGTTCCAACACCACAGCTATCATCATGATGACCAGCAACCCGGAAAAAACGCCTGTCGTATCCAATATCGAAGACGAATACGTAATAAAATAACCCAAGCCGCGGTTGGCGCCGACCATTTCGGCGATGACCGCCCCAATGGCGGAAGCGCCGATACTCAGGCGGACGCTGTTCAATATCCAGGGAGCGGCGGACGGTAAAATCAGCCATTTTAGCTTCTGCCATCGTCCCGCTTGATAAGAACGCATCATTTGTTCCAGATCGGGATCGATATTGCGAATGCCTTCATAGGCGTTGTAATATGAGATAAAGATGACCATGATCACGACCATAAATACCTTCGATTGCAGGCCGATCCCGAACCAGACGACAAATAAAGGGGCGAGCGCAACCCGCGGCAGGCTATACAGGGCCATAATGTACGGAGAAACATAGTGTTGAAAATAACCGCTGTACGCGAGCAGAATCCCCAAAAGGATGCCGGCTAACAGGCCGATCGGTAAACCGATCAACATTTCCTCCAACGTGACGCTCAAATGATACCAGAGTTGTCCATTTCCAATCATTTGCACCAATCTGATAAAGATCAGCGACGGTTTGCTCACCCACAAAATTTTAAAAGCGTGACCGGAAAGACCTTCCCATAATCCCAACAGAATGACACCGATGACGATTCGGCCCAGCCAAATATGAGGGCGGTTGTTACGCCATATTTTTTCCTTATTCCGGAGTCTTCGACGCCGCAATTTAGATTTCTCCATGTCCCTCCCTCCATCGTCATTATTTTTCGCTGGCAATGATCTGCCAGATTTTCTTCTGAAGTGCTTTGAAATTTTCATTAAAACGCGATTCATAATACGGACGAGGCCGTCCCAGATTAACCGAAAATTCCGCGATGACTCTTCCCGGCCTTTTGCTCATCACCAGCACCCGATCGGAGAGCACGATGGCCTCCTCAATATCATGGGTGACAAACAAGACACTTTTCCCTACTTTTTCCCACATTTTCAAAAAGGCGTCACCTATTTTTACCCGAGTCTGGGCATCGAGCGGTCCAAACGGCTCGTCCATCAGATAAAGTTCCGGATTGTACGCAAATGCACACGCCAGCGCAACACGTTTGCGCATCCCGCCCGACAATTGTTTGGGATAATAATGTTCAAAGCCCTTTAAGCCAACCAGTTCAATGAATTGTTTCGCCTGTTCCAACTGTACATTTTTCTTTCGTTTCTTTACCGCTAACGGCAGCCTGACATTATTGAGGATCGTTTCCCACGGCAGCAGCGCATCGTTCTGAAAGACAAATCCGACAGAATCCGGCACACCGTCGATTAATTGATCGTCCAGTATCACACTCCCTTTTTCCGGCCGAAGCAGTCCGCAGATCACTTTCAACAAAGTGGATTTGCCGCACCCGCTCGGACCGACTAACGAGACAAATTCCCCTTCTTTGACGTGTAAACTCAGATTATCCACAGCAACCGTGTCATGTTCTTTGCTTGTATAGCTGACCCGCACATCATCGACGATCAACTTTGCTGCCTGATCATTCATGCTCCTTCGCTCCCATATGCAGGAATCTCATCCATAACGTCTGCCTATTTTCCTGCGCCATGCGGACGCTCCAATTACTGTTTATTTGAATAATTATTAAAAAATTCCAGTTAAGGCCCTGTTTAAGGTTTCAAGATGATTTTTCCGAAAATTTTGCGATCCTGCATCAGCCGATGAGCTTCGCGCGCCTGATCCAGCGGCAGAACGCGGTCAATGATCGGTTTGAGTTTTCCTTCTTCAACCAATTGCAGTACCGTCACTAAATCTTCGCGTCGCCAACTGGTTGATCCGATAATCGTTATTTCCCGCGTCCAGACATAGCGCAAATCCGTCACGGCATTGAATCCGGTTGTTGCGCCGCAAGTGAGAATGCGTCCACCTTTTTTCGTCGCCAAAATGCTTTTCGGCCAGGTCTTTTCGCCCGTATAATCGACCACGACGTCCGCACCGTGCTTTTTGGTGATTTGCCAAGTTGTCCTGGAAAAATCATCTTTCTGATAATTGATAACGTAATCGGCTCCCAATTCCTTCAGCTTTTCCGCTTTTTCATCCGATCCGGCTGCCGCAATCACCCGAGCCCCCGCAAGCTTGGCGATCTGTACTAATGCGTTGCCGACGCCGCCGCTGGCCCCTAAGATCAGAACGGTTTCGTTGACTCGGAGCTTGCCGCGGGTAATCAGCATTCTCCAGGCCGTTCCATAGGCTATGGGCAGAGCCGCGGCATCTTCAAATGAGAGTTGCTCAGGCAGGGGAATAATATTCGCGGCCGGTACCCTGACATATTCGGCCAACCCGCCGGTGGTATCTTCTCCCAACGCCCCAAATTTCGGAATTTTCGGGTCAACCAAGACCCGCTGGCCGATTTGTATCCCGGTGACGCCTGCGCCGATTTCATCGATATAACCGGCGACGTCGCCACCGGAAATATGCGGAAAGCTGACCCTATTTTTCTTCCCTGGCATTCCTTCTCTGACAAAGATATCCAGATGGTTTAAACTGGCGGCAACCACTTTCACGACAACATGTCCCGGACAGACTTCCGGTTTCGGATATTCACCAACAACGACCTTGTCCAAACCGCCATTTCCCGTAATCAATGCTGCTTTCATTACAATCTTCATTCCTCTCCATTTTTTGATTTTAACGTCACACCATGAAAAGATCCCGACAGCCTATGTTCCGCTCCTTGCCAGACAATGGCGGCAACGTTTTGATTCACCGGCTCAACCGCCTTATTTTTTACAAAGGTGATCAATAAGTTGCCTGAATTTAAAGTCATTTGATCTTTTTGATATGTTTTAGCGTTAAAATTGTCCTTTTTTCCCCACAAAAACAACTTCGTCCATTCATCGGCAAGTGCCAGGTCGTTGACTCTGACAATCAAACCGTACACACTCGGATTCAAGCTCGTTTCCCTTTCAGGTTGTTCCGCCCGATCCCATTGAATGAGAAAGGGAAGTTCAATATCGTTGGTCGAGTCATATAAATATAATTGTCTCCATGTTACAAGCGTACCGTCGGGCCGTCGACGTTGCCCGTGAATCGGCCCGACGGTTGTTACTCCCGCCTGCCTAAAGCGTTCGGCATCGCCGGCAATATCGGAAGTGCGCAAGGCAAGATGAACGATTCCTTCTCGGCGTCCGGATCGAATAATACGATCGATCACACTATGCGGCACTCGATTTTTCCTTGCCAAGTCCCAATCATAGACGCCGATCCATTCAACGTAACCGAAATTAAAGTGAGCCAACGTGTTATAAGTCCCTCTGGTTTCATGCCTTCCCCCCTTCACGGCATATAGGCCGACACGCCGGCCTTCTTCAATCAATCGATCCGGATCGTTCACATAATGAATGATATGATCAACGGCGTACGGCATCGCTGCTATCACCCCCCTTCATGACCTATTTGTCGGTTAACGTAAGCCATGATAGAGCTGTCTCTTATACACATCTCCGAGCCCACGAGACCCTAAGACATCTC
>UQRJ01000114.1 GCA_900543345.1 uncultured Sporolactobacillus sp.
CGAGATGTCTTAGGGTCTCGTGGGCTCGGAGATGTGTATAAGAGACAGGCAGATGTGTGTTGTTAGCCCCCGCCGGTGCGGCGATCATGAAAAACAAATGAACCGGTTTGCCGTCAAGCGCCTGAAAATCGACACCTGCCTTGCTGCGGGCAAACAGGACGGTCGCCGCAACGACCGCCTCGTTTTTGGCGTGCGGCATGGCAATACCGCCGCCCAAGCCGGTCGAAGTCTGCGCCTCGCGGTCAAGAATCCCTTTTTTAAATGTCTTCACATTATTAATCCTGCCGTTTCGGTGCAGCGACGCAATCATTTCATCAATTGCCGCTTCTTTGGTTGTCGCTTTCATATTTAAAATCATGACATTTTTATTGAGTAAATCGGTCACATTCATTTTTATTTCTCCTCTTCATCCAAAATTCACAATCTCGACCCGGCGCAAGGTATCCAGAATAAATGCGCCGGAGGCCAAGTCGTCGGAAAAAGCCGTCGCCGTCCCGCAGGCCACACCCCAACGGAAAGCCTGCACCGGGTCGCGCGTCTCATGGTATTTGCCGACAAAACCGGCGATCATCGAATCTCCGGCACCGACCGAATTCTTCACCGTTCCCCGAATCGGCGGCGCAAAGTACACGGCTTCCGTCGTAAATAGCAATGCGCCGTTACCCGCCATTGAGACAATGACATGCTGTGCGCCGGCACGCAGTAGTTTTTTCCCATACGGTAAGATCTGCTCCTTCGTCTGCAATATCCGGCCGTAGATCGCACCCAACTCCCGATTATTCGGTTTAATCAGCAGCGGGCGATGGGCAAGCGTCCGAATCAACGTATCGCCCTCAATGTCAATGACGAAATCGGCGTTCTTACTTTTGATGATGCTTACCAGCGTTTCATAAAATCGGTTGCCTAAAGAGGCCGGCGCACTTCCGGAGAGCACAACGATGTCGCCCGCCTGCAGAGCGTTGAATTCTGCTCTAAACGCCTGCAGTTCCTGCTGCGAAATCATTGGCCCGGCTCCATTGATTTCCGTTTCCCCGCCGTCTTTGAGTTTGATGTTAATCCGCGTATCGCGGGCAATCGACGTAAAACGCGTTCGGATGCCTTCGTTTTTCAACCGGTCGGCGATAAACCGCCCGGTGAACCCACCGAGAAAGCCGAGTGCAACCGAGTCCAACCGGATATGCTGTAACATCCGCGATACATTGATTCCTTTTCCGCCGGGAAACTTGTCATCACTGTCTGCGCGGTTGACTGAACCGACCGCGAAGCGGCGCAGCCGGACAATGTAATCAACCGACGGATTCAACGTTACTGTATAAATCATTCGTTTAATCTCCTACCTCAATTACTTTGGTTTCGGCCGCCAGCCTGCTGCGTACATCCCGGTCCAGTTGATCGGTGATAATCGTCGCCTGCCCTAAATCAGCGACTTTGGTAAAAGACACTTGATTTATTTTCGACGAGTCCACCAGTACGTAAACGTCTTTAGCATTGTCGATCACCAGCCGTTTGACGGCCGCTTCTTCACTGTCAGGCGTCGTATAGCCGCGGGCAACGCCGACACCGTTCATACCGAGAAACGCCTTGGTAAAACTGTATCGCGACAACTGTTCGATCGCCGTCGCACCGACGACCGCATCCGTCGACGCCTTGATTCGTCCGCCGATGATGATTGTCGGGATGTGCGCATTGCGCAGTTCCAGTGCATGATGGGCCGAATTGGTCACGACCTTACAATGAACAGGCTTCAGACTCAGATAATGAATCATTTCCAAAGTGGTGGTTCCGGCATCGAGAAACACGACGTCGTCCCGGCCAATTAAATCAACCGCTTGTCGGGCAATTCGTTTTTTTTGATGAACGTTTTTGACTGATTTTTCATCCATGCTCATTTCATAGTCGAGCGGCAGTGCCGGTTCGGCACCGCCATGAATCCGGATCAGTTTTCCCTCGTCCTCAAGTTCCTGTAAATCCCGACGCACACTGGATTCCGAAGCTTCAAGAACACCGATCAATTCCTTATTGCGGACGATCCCGTGCGCTTTCAGCAACTGAATAATTTTCGTCTTCCGCTCCTGTGCCAGCATCCAGCTCACCTCTTTGTGCTCTATCATAACGCTTTCATTCATTTAATTCAAGCACTATCATTCATTTTTATTCAAAAACGTTCAATCCGAACATGAAAAAAGGGCATAGCCCCGCAGCGATGCGGAAACTGCCCTCATCTCATTTGGTCAGCCATTGCAGGATGTGATTAATCCCGTCCGTTGCATCTTTCGCCGCCGCCATTCGATCGATATAGACAAAACGATCATGATACAAACGCGCCAGTGTATCCGTTAATTTATCGGCAGTCAGCGAATCGTTTTCGAGCACTTCGCAAAAACCCTTCTTTCGAAATGATTCGGCGTTGAGAATTTGGTCGCCGCGGCTGGCCCGGAGTGGCAGCGGCACTAAAATCATCGGTTTTTTCAGGGCCAGAAATTCAAAAATCGCATTGGAACCCGCCCGCGACAGAATGATTGCCGATGCCGCCATGACATCGGGCAGCTGCCGATCGAGATATTCATACTGCCGGTAACCGGGCCGGCCTTCAAGCTGTGAATCGAGCCGGCCTTTGCCACATAAATGAACGACCTGATAACGCGTCAACAGCGCCGGCAGTGCATCTCTGACGATTTCGTTGATTTTTTTTGCGCCGAGACTGCCGCCCATCACCAGCAAGACCGGCCTATTCTCTTGAAAGCCAAGAAAGCGCAGCCCTTTTTCCCGATCGCCGCGGCGCAGGGCGTCGCGGATCGGCGCCCCCGTGTAGGCCACCTTGTCCTTCGGAAAATGCGTCGCAGCTTCTTCAAACGTGACGAATAGTTTAGTAGCGAATTTCACGGCAATTCGGTTGGCCAGACCGGGCGTAATATCGGATTCATGAATGTAGACCGGTACACGATTCAGCCAGCCGCCGATGACGACGGGGACAGAAACGAATCCGCCTTTGGAAAAAATCACGTTCGGCTTGATTTTCCGGATGATTCGCGCCGCCTGCAGCACCCCCGCCAATACTTTGAATGGATCAGAAAAATTTTTCATATCAAAATAGCGACGCAGTTTGCCGCTGGAGATGGCGCGGTAATCAATGCCGTGCGCCTTAACCAGATCTCGTTCAATACCGTTTTTCGAGCCGATATACGTAATCTGCCAATCATCTTTTAATTTGTCGATCAACGCCAGATTCGGGGTCACGTGACCCGCCGAGCCGCCGCCGGTAAAGATGATTTTTTTCGTCATGACTGTTTCCTCACTTTTTTCATTTCCTTTGTCCACATAAAAGAGTGTAATACACTTCCCGTCAAAATGAACGACACGGGGAATAAATTCCCGAGTTTCTGGGAACGGAACATTCGGCTTCATCGTTTTCAGCGAAACGCTTGAGCGGTCGAACGCTCTTACCACGGCCAGTCCCTGACCTAAACACAAGCTATAAAGCAACAAAATGAGATGTGCATAGGTTTTAGTACACGAGAGAACGATGTTTATGATCGTTGTACATTATATTGAAAACCAGCTGCAAAAATCCACGAAGAATTAGCTAAAACATCGGCTGACTGATCGACCATTCATTTCGTAAATCAATTCGCGGGCTTTCTTGCCTATCCCTCTTTGTAAAATTGCCAATCAATCGGAGCTGCTGCGACGTGCGCCATGCGGCAGTACGGCGCCAATAAATTGGCTGTTATACAGATCGGCATAGAATCCGCCGAGGCGAAGCAATGAGGCATGCGTACCTTGCTCCACGACACGACCGTGATCCATGACAAGAATTAGATCCGCGCGTTTTACCGTTGACAACCGATGCGCAATCACAAAACTGGTTCTGCCCTTCATCAGCGTATTCATCGCTTCTTGAATATGGATCTCGGTCCGTGTGTCGACACTGCTTGTTGCCTCGTCGAGTATCAAAATCAGCGGATCCGCCAGTACCGCACGGGCAATGGTCAACAGCTGTTTTTGTCCTTGAGAGATGTTACTGGCGTCTTCATTCAATACCGTATCATAACCATCGGGCAGGGTCCGGATAAAATGATCCGCATGCGCCGCTCTGGCCGCACGCACAATATCGGCTTCCGAAGCGCCTTCTCGTCCGTAAGCGATATTGTCGCGGATCGTCCCTTTGAACAGCCACGTATCTTGAAGCACCATGCCCAGTAGATGATGAAGCTGGCGGCGCGATAGATCGCGAATATCTGCGCCGTCGATCGTAATTTTCCCCGAACGGCACTCGTAAAAACGCATCAGCAGGTTAACAAGTGTTGTCTTCCCCGCACCCGTCGGTCCGACAATGGCTACGGAACTTCCGGGTTTCGCTTCAATCGTCATGTTTTCAATCAACGGATGATCGTCTTGGTAGCGGAAGGTGACGTTCTCAAAACGGACATACCCGCGCGGCTGTTTCAGTCCGATGGCGTCCGTGCGGTCCGGGACTTCTTCCACCGCGTCGAGAATTTCAAAGATCCGCTCCGCCGAGGCTACAGTCGATTGGATAATATTTGATATATTAGCAATCTGATTCAGCGGCTGACCGAACTGACGGGCATACTGGATAAACGCCTGAATATCACCGATTTCAATGGAGCGCCGGATGACGAGAATACCGCCGATCACCGAGATCAGTACGTACCCGATATTGCCGATAAACATCATCATCGGCATCATGATGCCTGAAAGGAACTGAGCCTTCCAAGCCGCATGATACAGATCGCCGTTAATCTTCTTAAATCGGCCAACAGCCTGCGGTTCGCGCCCAAATGCTTTAACAACTTGATGCCCGGTAAACATTTCCTCAACATGCCCGTTCAGTTTGCCGATTCGCTCCTGTTGTTGCTTAAAATAAACCTGTGACCGGCCGGCTATTCCTTTGATACCGAGCAGGCTGAGCGGGATCGTCACCAGCAGTACCGCCGTCAGCAGCGGGCTGATCACCAACATCATGACAATGACGCCAAGCAGGGTAACAATCGACGTAATCGAAGCGGTCAGGCTCTGTGACAGCGTATTACTGATATTCTCCGAATCGTTGACCGCGCGACTAAGTAGGTCGCCATACGGATGATCGTCAAAATACTGGATTGGCAGCCGGGCAAGCTTCTCATTCACCTGCTTGCGCAATGTATAGACCATTTTCTGCGATACACCGCTCATAACATATTGCATGATATACGTGAACAGCGAGCTGAAGAGGTACAACACGATTAGCGTCACGACAATCGTGCGTATCACGCCGAAGTCGATACCGGTCACACGCGCCCCGTGCAGCTTGTTCATCACGCCGTTAAACAATTCCGTCGTGGCATTCCCCATTAATTTCGGCGCAATGATCGTAAACACCGTACTCAACATCGCGCAGACAAAAGCAATGACCAGCATGAAGCGATGCGGTTGCAAATAGCCGAGTAGTCTGGTAAACGATGCTTTAAAATGTTTTGCTTTCCGTACCGGAAATCGCATCGGGCCATGACCGCCATGTGAAGAATTTTTCCGAGGCCGACGTTCGCTCATGCCAACTCCTCCTTGCTTGCCTGCGAAGCGACGATTTCCCGATAAACCGGGCACGACGCCATCAGTTCTTTATGCGTCCCAATGCCTGCTACAGCGCCGTCGTCAAGAACAATAATCCGATCGGCATCGAGAATCGTGCTGACACGCTGAGCGATAATAATCAATGTCGCCGATCCGGTCACACGCGGTAACGCTCTGCGCAGCTGGGCATCGGTACGATAGTCAAGCGCCGAAAAGCTGTCGTCAAACAAATAAATAGCTGCTCTTCGGATCAATGCCCGAGCAATCGCCAGTCGCTGCTGCTGCCCGCCGGAGATATTCTTTCCCCCTTGAACAATTGGCGCTTCATAGCCACCGGGCATCTTGCCGATAAAACCGTCTGCCTGAGCGATCTGAGCTGCCGTGCGGACTTCCTCATCCGTTGCTTGCACGTTACCATAACGGATATTATCGGCTACCGTCCCACTGAATAGAACGGCACGCTGTGGAACATAGCCGATCATGCTCCGTAGTTCGGCAAGCGGAATTTGTCTAATATCTGTTCCGTCAACGGTTATCCTGCCCGCACCAGGATCGAAAAAACGGAGAATCAGATTCATCAGCGTTGATTTACCGGCTCCCGTGCCGCCGATAATCGCCGTCGTTTCACCCGGACGGGCGGTGAACGTCACATCGGACACTGCCGGCTTTTCCGCGCCCGGATAACGGTAAGTCACATGATCAAACACGACAACCCCAGAACCCGATAAGGTTTCCGTCGTCTTTACTCCGGCATCGCGGATGTCGGGTCGGGTATCCAATACCTCATTAACACGAACGGCCGACACTTGCGCCCGCGGAAGCATGATAAACATCATCGCACCCATCAGCATCGAAAACATGATCATTGTCGCATACTGGATGAATGCCATCAATTCCCCGACTTGCATCTCGCCGCTGTTGATTCGCAGTCCGCCGAACCAGACGATCGCGACCGTTGACAGATTCATAATCAGCATCATGACTGGCATTCCTGCGGCCATGATCTGATTGATTCGGATCGATATACGCATCATATCGCGATTCGCACGTTCAAAGCGGCGCCGCTCATGATCTTTTCGGTTAAATGAGCGGATCACGCGAACGCCGGTCAGTCCCTCACGCAGTACCAGATTCAGCCGATCCATCTTCTTCTGCACCTGCCTGAACAGCGGAAGTGCTTTTTGGGCCAGTACCACAACCCCTGCCACAATAACCGGTAACGCGACGACAAACACGAGCGACAGTGTCGCATCCTGATATACCGCCATAATCAGTCCGCCGATACACATCAGCGGTGCCATCGTCATCATTTTTAAAATCATCATGTATACTTGTTCAATCTGGGCAATGTCATTAGTTGTCCGGGTAATCAGCGAACTTGTCCCGATTCGATCGAACTCCTGCAGCGAAAATGTCTCGACGTGTGAAAACATCGTCTCACGTACATCGCACCCGAAACCGGCTGAAGCCTTCGACGCCAAATAATTCGAAATGACCGTAAATCCGCCGGAGACAAGCGTCACAAGCAGCATCAGCAGTCCCATTTTATAGATATAAGGCAGGTCGCCCTTGACAATGCCGACATCGACAATATCCGACATCAACGTCGGCAGATAGAGATTAGCCAGAGATTGCAGAAAAACAAACACCATCGACCAAATTGCCGGCCATAGATAAGGTCGAAAATATTTTGATAAACGAAGCAAGGCATGCGCCTCCCGCCGTATTTTTCTTCCTCTGATTGCATTCGTAAACCGCAGGCCTTTTATGTCGCCGGCTAATCAAAAAAGAACAGACCGAATTTACTTCATTAATGGCAATGTAAGAGACTGAGAGAAAAAGTGAGCAGGCAGATAAAAGTGGAGCAGGGGATCGTCTGCGCATCAAGCCGGATATCGAGCCGCTTTTGTTCAGAAGCTACCTTCACCGCAATCCTCCCGGATACTGCATGCCTCATCATCAGCAATTGTCAAGAATGGCAAACTAAATTATTGCAAAATTATGTCTAATTTATACTATAAAAAAATAATTTTAATATAATATTTTAAATTAAAATAATATTTGATTTATAATACAGTTAAATCACATTGAAGAGGCGATGAAGTTGGATTCTGATCTTGGTAAGACGGCATTAGGCTATAAACAAGAATTAAGTCGTAGTCTGCACATGAATGATTTATTGGTTTATGGTCTTATTTTTATGGTTCCTTGTGCACCATTTGGTCTTTACGGTGGAATTACGACCGCGTCCAACGGAATGATTGTACTGGCCTATCTTATTGGGATGATTGGAATGATTTTTACCGCCAACAGTTATGCACAAATGTCCCAAGCCGTCCCGGTTGCCGGTTCGGTCTATTCTTATGCAAGATTCGGTATAAATGAATCCGTTGGTTTTATTGCCGGATGGCTGATTCTTTTAGATTATCTGCTAGTACCAAGTCTTTTGTATGTCGGTAGTGCCGTTGCTGTTAATCAAATTGTACCCCAGGTTCCGATCTATATTTGGCTGCTTGTCTTCATTGCTTTCAATACACTCGTCAATATACGGGGAATTAAGTTTACCGCACTAATGAACAAAATTGTTCTCGCTTTTCAGCTTATTATTCTCGCATTGTTTGCGATTATCGGCATGATTGCTGTTATTCGTCATATCAATGGCGCTGCTTTTACATGGCTTCCACTTTACAATCGCACTCATTTCTCCTTCCATGCCATTCTTACCGGCGTGTCTATTGCCGTTCTTGGATTTCTCGGGTTTGATGCGATTTCAACCTTGTCAGAAGAAACAGATGGCGGTAAAAAAGCGATCGGAAAAGCGACTATGTGGTCCGTAGTAATTATCGGCTTAATATTTATTGTTCAAACGTGGGTCGCATCTATGATCTATCCGAATTACATGGGATTTAAGGATCCTAACGCCGCATTCTACCAAATCTGTCTCTTATACACATCTCCGAGCCCACGAGACCCTAAGACATCTC
>UQRJ01000115.1 GCA_900543345.1 uncultured Sporolactobacillus sp.
AGATGTCTTAGGGTCTCGTGGGCTCGGAGATGTGTATAAGAGACAGCCATCTGGCCGGTGCTGCCGATTTGGGGATGGGCCCTCATTCACGCCGTTGCAGCATTCTTGCTGGTTTTCAGCGGCCGCTATCAGCTTTTTGAAAAAATCATGACCGTTTTCGTGGCGCTGATGTTTCTATCAATCATCGGTACGGCATGCCTGTTTCTGCCAAGCATTGGCGAGGTAGCCCGGGGACTTGTTCCAACCGTACCGAAAGGGTCGCTGTTCCTGGCGCTCGGGCTGATTGGCGGTGTCGGCGGAACCATTACCATGGCTTCTTACGGCTATTGGATTCGCGAGAAAAATTGGACGAATAAGTCTTGGATTCCGATGATGAAAGTCGACGCAGGCACCGGCTATGTGATCACCTGTATTTTCTGCACGGCGGCACTTATTATCGGTGCCCAGTTCCTGTTCGGTCAATCGATCGACATTCACGGTGACGCCGGCTATATCGCGATGGCCCAGTTGCTCGGCGAGCGTTTCGGTCAGCCGCTGCGCTGGACCTTTCTGATTGCTTTCTGGTCTGCCGTTTACAGCTCGCTGCTTGGCGTCTGGAATGGCGTCCCATACCTGTTTGCCGATTTTGTCCGCACGATTCGGCTGAAAAAGGGAAGGGAGCCGGAGAAGGCAACCGTTTACGAAAAAGATCCCGCCTACCGTTTTTTCCTATTCTGGTTAACGTTCCCGCCAATGCTCATCTATTTCATCGGCAAGCCCATCGAATTAATTTTTATCTACGGCGCACTTGGCTCGCTGTTTATGCCGTTTCTGGCTGTCACATTAACTATTCTGCTGAACTCACGAACATTGGCTGCGGATGTACGCAACCGCTGGTGGACCAACGTCATCTTGGGCGCCTGCATTCTGATGTTTGTGATTCTCGGCGTGAACGAACTGATCGGGTTAATTGAATAGGAAAACCGCCGCCTCCCGATCGGAAGCGGCGGCTTTCCTATTCAACGGTGATATTCCCATTTCCGGTATTCCGGCTTCCTTTGAAAGAACGCACGGGCATAAGAACACAGCGGCAGAATTTTTTTCTGCTCGGAAATGGCTTTCTCGACCACTTTCTGCGTAAGCTGGGCTGCCAATCCGCGTCCGCGATAGGCCGAATTGACAGACGTATGCTCGATGGCGATCACACCGGGTTCAGGTTCCGAATAAGTCAGCTCGCCGACCAGCGCTCCTGATTTTTCCCGGATATAAAACCGGCCTCGGTCCTCAAGAATATCCATCCAAAGCACCTCCCGGTGACCTGTTTTTCCACACCTCCAGCATAGGAAAATTCGGCGATCCCTGTCAACCTGAAACCCACATCGGCGTAAATTCAGCATTCCGACCGGATCAACTGTCCCTTGCCGTCCGGGTACCTGCTCATATGTTAAGAGTGTAAGGTCAAACATGTTTTAAAGGAGGATTCACATGGGCTGGAATGACTTTGTTTACGGTCACGGATACGGATGCGGCAACTATGAATCGGAATCGGCGGGGAGCAGAAAAGACAATGGATGCGACGGACGCGATCTATTAGAGGGCGTTTCTAAGAATGATTTTATTAAAGTCTTTCTGAAATGTTCCGATCCGGTAAAAGGTTTTTTCGCTGGCACGTCCGGCAACGTCCTGACGCTGTTCGATTTTAAACGCCGCTGTGTCACGAGCGTCGATATCTGCCTCGACGATGTCGTGGCTGTGAAAACATTCAGCAATATCATCGATCCGTCTTGTCTGGAAGACGATCACAAGCACAAAGATTGTTGCTGAGCGATAGACAGCGAAGAAGCTTAGGAGATCCTTCATCTTCTAGGCTTCTTTTTTCCCCTTAAACTAGGAGAATGGTTGCAGTTATTAATAAATACAAGTAACATGTAGATAATTTGAAAGAATCGGGCCACGAAAAATCCGATTCAGGCGGAGTGAACAAGGATGTCGAAAAAGAAACGATTTGCCTTATTTGCCGGATTAGCCGGAGCCGCCGCGGCCGGTGTAACGACGGTAATGTACCTGCACCAGGAACTTGCCGGGAAAAAGCCGTTTACGATTGAAGAAGCGACGCTTGCCGATATACAACGTGCGTTAAAAAGCGGTCGAACGACCGCCAAGAAACTTGTTCGGCATTATCTGAAGCGGATCGATCGCTATGATTGCCGCGGGCCGCGCCTCAACGCCATACTCGAATTGAATCCCGGTGCCCTGCAAGAAGCGGAAGCAAGCGATATCCGCCGTTCGGTTCAGCCGGCAAGCGAGCCGCTGCTTGGCGTCCCGATCATCGTCCAGGATAACATCAATACTGCTGCGCCACTGCATACTACTGCCGGCTCGCCGGCATTGGCCAATCATCAACCCGCGTGCGATGCTTTTCTTGTCGGGCAGCTTAGAAAAGCCGGTGCAATTATCCTCGCAAAGGCCAACCTGACGGAGTGGGCAAATTTCATCTCAGATCGCATGCCGAACGGATACAGCAGTCTCGGCGGGCAAACGACAAATCCGTATGGCCCATTTGACGTCGGCGGTTCCAGCTCGGGAACGGCGGTTGCCGTTGCGGCCAATCTGGCGGCAGTGGGCGTCGGGACGGAGACAAGCGGATCGATTCTCAAGTCATGTTCGGCCAATGCATTGGTCGGCATCAAACCGACTGTCGGCCTCATCAGCCGGAGCGGCATCATTCCAATCGCCCACAGTCAGGACACGCCCGGACCGATCGCGCGGACAGTGGCCGATGCCGCCCGGTTGCTAAACATCCTAACCGGCGTAGATAAAGCCGATGAAGAGACAATCTGGAGCAGCAGCGACATGAAAAAAGATTATACAGTGTATCTGAAGCGTTCGGGACTGCGCGGTGCCCGTCTCGGTATCGACCGGCGGTACCTTCGGGAGATTAATGATGAGAAAATCGCGATCATCGAACAGTCGCTGAAACTGATGGACGGCAAGGGAGCACAGCTTGTCGATCCGGCCGCCATCCCTTCTTGGGACAAGCTGAAAGACAAAACGTCATCGGTTCTTTTTCGCGAATTGAAATGGGACGTCAATCATTACCTCGCCGATTTACCGCCGGCATCGCCCGTACACAGCTTAGCCGACCTCATCGCTTTTAACCAAAAGCACGCGGTCCAGGCCCTGAAGTACGGCCAGACTATCTTTGAAAAAGCGCAGCGTCTAAGCAGCAATCTCGGCGAGCGTCAGTATCTCGCCGATCGCGCCGACGATATCCGCCTTTCACGTAAAGAGGGCATCGACGCGGTAATGAAAGGCCGACATCTGGACGCGCTACTGTTTGCCGGTGCCAGTGGAGCCGAGCTCGCGGCCAAAGCGGGTTATCCGTCAATTACCGTTCCCGCCGGTTTTACGTCCGAAGGCGAACCGATCGGTCTGACTTTCACCGGGCAGGCATTCAGCGAGCCGAGATTAATCGAATTGGCTTACAGTTTTGAACAAGCCTCTCGCCGCCGGAAAGCACCGCATCTTGGTTAATCGGCCGCACGTGCGACAGCGCACACTGCGATGGCGTGTTTATCAGAAAGAGGGGAAATCAGCATTGAGACCGATCATCGGCATTGATGCCGGCGGAACACTAATCAAAATCGTTGATCAAGAAAAAGGCGCTTTGCATTTCCATGTTTTTCCCAGTGACGATCCGGCGATATGCGCCCAATGGCTGCGCGGCAACTGGCCGGGCGGCTTATACGGCCTGACCGGCGGCGGAGCGGCGAGATTATCGGACCGGCTGCGGGGAGAAACAGTCAGGACTCTATCGGAGTTTGACGCAACATGCGACGGTGCGATTTATCTACTGAAGCGGGCGGGGCGGCCGGTTCCTACCCAATTCGTTTTAACCAATTGCGGGACTGGCACATCAATCCATATTGTCCGCGGTCAGCGGAATCGGCGAATCGCCGGCAGCGGCGTCGGCGGCGGGACGCTGGTCGGATTATCGAGCCTGCTTCTCGGCCGGGCCGTCGATTATCAGGCGCTGACGAATCTGGCCGCGAAAGGAAGCAGGGAGGAAATCGATCTGACGGTAGCCGATATCTATCGCGGCGCAAAACCGCCGATCCCGGGCGATCTGACTGCCGCAAATTTTGCGATGGTCCCGCGGCATCCAAATCGGATCGCGGATGCGGATAAAGTGGCAGCCGTCACCGGCCTGGTAGCGGAGACGGTCACGATGATGAGCTTAATGGCCGCAGTTAAAGAAAAAGCGGATACCATCGTCTACATCGGCAGTACACTGGCGAAAAATCCGCCAATGTGCAAATTGATCGCTCGTTACAGCCGACTTTACGGCGTAAAGCCGATTATTCCGGAATCCGGGATGTTCAGCGGTGCCGTGGGCGCCCGGCTGCTTGCCAAAAAAACGAATGAGCGGGATCGTGCTTAATCATTTTTCTGCCTTTCTACGGGCGGCATCGACTCGTCTGTTTTATCGATCGTAAATCCTTCGCCAAAGACTTCATGTACATCGTTGACAGTCACGAATGCGTCCGGATCGATTTCGTGGATTAAGTTTTTTAAACGAAAAACTTCATTATAGCTGACGACACAGTAAAGCACGTTCATCCGGCGCCGCGTGTAACCGCCCCGACCGTCGATGAGCGTGACGCTGCGATTCAGGCTATTGATGATTTTCTGAGCGATTTCATCATTCTTTTGCGAGAAGATCATCAGTGCTTTGCCGGCATAAGCACCGCGCTGAATGATATCGATCAGGCGTGATTCGGCAAATACGGCGACTAACGTGTACATCATCTGGCGATAATTTAGATAAATGATCGACATGAGGATGACACAGGCATCGACAATCAGCATGGTCCGACTCATTGCCCAGCCGTATTTTTTATGCGTAATGCGGGCGACGATATCCGAGCCGCCGGTCGTCCCGCCATAACGAAAAATGATACCGAGGCCGCTGCCGATAAAAAAACCGGCAAACAAGGCGGCCAGAAACAAATCGTGCTGCAGTGTAAAATCGAAAGTGATCCAGTACTGAAATACATAGAGAAAAACGGATACCGAGCATGTACCGATCACTGTATAAATGAATTCATTTCGTCTGAAAAAGCGCCATCCGGCAATAAACAACGGAATGTTCAAGACGATGTTGCTGATGCCGGGATCAATGTGGGCGATATTATAAAGAAGCAGAGCGACACCGGTGACGCCGCCTTCCGCCAATCGATTTTTCATATTAAAATTAATCAGACCGAAGGCGTATACGGCGGCTCCGATCAAAATAAATGTGATATTCTTTGCTTTCAGGTTCCATTTCAAGCCCGCCACTTCCTTTGCTTTGCACATTCACAATCTCTATCATAATGCATCGACGAGTATCCGATCAACAGCAATAAAGTACATGAAATTCGCGGCATTTTCACACCTTTCAAACAGTGGTATGATAAGCTTGCATTGTGTTTACGGATCGGTTCGGCCAGCAAGTGTCCGGACCGCAAATGCGGATGAAAGCGTGGCGACACAACAATGGGGGAAAGGGATCTGCCGGCAATGCAGAAACAGGTGGATGAGTATATCAGCCAATTCCAAGAAGGCTATTTTTCACCGCTGGCCATGATGGCCCGGATAACCGAAGAAACGGGTGAGCTGGCTCGGGAAATCAATCATTTTTACGGAGAGAAGAAGAAAAAGCCGACAGAACCTGAAAAAACGTTAGCAGAAGAATTAGGCGATTTGTTGTTTGTTGTCATTTGTATGGCAAACAGCCTGCATATCGATCTGGCAACGGCACTCGAAACTGTTCTGGACAAATTTAATACGCGTGACAAAAATCGCTGGACAAAAAAAGCGAAAGGAAGCAGAACCGATGGTTGAAAGCAATCCTGAAAGCAATTCGATTCACATTGTCGTGGCCGGTCCGCGTGGCCGGATGGGTTCGGAAACAATCCGGATGATCCGGCGCACGCCGGGGTTTATACTGACGGGGGCTATCGACGACGGACATAACGGCGAAAAAGTCAGCGATGTGCTCGGGTTACCGGACGCCGATGCCGTTATTTATGACGACGCCGCGGCCTGTTTTACCGCAGCCCGTCCGGATGTCTTCGTCGATTTTACCAATCCGGAAGCCGGCAGGCACAATCTTCAGGCAGCGATCGATTACGGTGTGCGACCGGTGATCGGAACGTCGGGTTTTACCGACGAGGATGTCAAGTATTATCGCGAACAAGCGGACCGAAAAAAACTGGGGGGAATTATTGCCCCGAATTTTGCGATCGGAGCGGTACTGGTGATGAAGTTCAGTCAGATCGCCGCTAAATATTTCCCCGATGTCGAAATCATCGAAATGCATCATGACGGGAAAAAGGACGCGCCGTCGGGAACGGCGGTCAAAACCGCCGAGATGATTCGGAAGACACGCAAGGCAAAAGAGCAAGGTGCGCCGGATGAAAAGGAAACGTTGAAAGGGGCGCGCGGCGCCGATTTCGACGGTATGCGCATCCACAGTGTCCGGCTGCCGGGGCTCGTGGCTCATCAACAGGTCTTGTTCGGGAGTAAGGGCGAACTGCTCACCCTCCGGCACGACTCAATCGACCGTTCGTCGTTCATGACCGGTGTCCGCTACTCGATCCGGGCGGTCCTATCGCTGGAGACATTGATCTACGGCTTGGAAAACATCCTTGACTGACTTTTAGCAAATGGCACTCATCATACGAGTGAGGGAGGAAGCAGTAATGAATATCGCGCTCATTGCCCATGATAAAAAGAAACCGGAAATGGTCGAATTTACGACCGCTTATAAAGGAATTCTCAAGGACCATACGCTCTACGCGACCGGAACAACCGGATTGAGAGTGATGGAAGCAACGGGGCTGAAAGTGCATCGCTTTCAATCCGGTCCGCTCGGCGGTGATCAGCAAATCGGAGCCATGATCGCCGCCAATGAAATGGACCTGGTTATTTTTCTCCGCGATCCGCTTACCGCTCAACCGCACGAACCAGATGTCAATGCGCTCTTGCGCCTCAGCGATGTTTACCGGATTCCGCTGGCCACCAATCTCGCCTCGGCAGAAATTATGATCCAGGCGCTGAAGCGCGGCGAATTTCATTGGCGTGAATTAATTCATGCCAGAGAAAAACAAAGCGATGCGGAAACACCGACGATACCGGAACTGCATGCAGGGGATTCCGACCAGTGAGGTGTCGCCGTTGAGCTTTCCTTTTCCACAAGCCGTACCGATTCTTGATCGATTAATTGAGGCCGGCTTTGAAGCCTATGTGGTCGGCGGCGCCATTCGGGACTACCTGCTCGGCCGGCCGGTCCACGATGTCGATATCGCGACATCGGCCGTACCGCATGAGGTTGTCCGTTTGTTCAGGCATACGGTCCCGATCGGCATTCGGCACGGTACCGTAGCCGTCATCCACCGGGGAAAAAATTTTGAAGTGACGACCTTCCGCTCGGAAAGCCGTTATGACGATTACCGTCATCCAAACGAGGTGCGGTTCGAGAAGTCTTTGGAAAAAGATCTGATGCGCCGCGATTTTACGATCAACGCACTGGCCATGGCCCATGATGGGACCTTGATCGATCCATTCGGCGGGCGACGCGACATCGCCAACCGGCGAATCCGGACAGTCGGCGAGGCGAGTGCGCGAATTGCGGAAGATCCGCTGCGCATGATGCGCGGGATCCGCTTCGTTTCCGAACTCGATTTTTCACTTGGCGCAGGCGAAGAAAAGGCTTTTGCGTCCCAGGCGCCGATGCTGCGGCATATCTCCGTTGAACGGATCGATCAGGAAATGACACGGCTGCTGGACGGACCGGCGGTCGCGGCAGCGCTGCGGCTCCTTTACCGGACGCAATGTCTGAATGCCTTGCCGCTGCTGGAATCTGCGCAAGGAGAACGCACCTTCGACACCGTTTGTTTCGACCGACTGACAAGCAACGCGGAACGATGGACAGTTTTTCTGATAAGCGCGGTTCCCGCGTTAAAAACGGCCGACTTTGCGCGAGCATGGAACTGGTCCGGCCGGCGACGGAAAACAGTTGAAGCGATTCGTCGTGCACTGTTTTTCCGCGAGAGCCGGCCGTGGAATCGTTATGCGTTATACCGGACCGGACCGGACGTTGCCGAGTCGGCGGAACGCGTGCACGCTGCTGTCGAATGCGCCAGCAGCGACCAGCTAACGACGCAAATCAAGCGGATCCAGCAATTATGGGATAGTTGTGCCATCAAGCAGCGCGGGGATCTTGCCGCGGGTGCGCGGCAGTTCATGGAATGGTCGGACACTCCGCCCGGACCGTGGCTTGCCGAAACGATTGCCAGTCTGGAAAAAGACGTGATCGACGGCGTTGTGCCGAATCAGCGGGAGGCTATTGCCGGATGGTTCAAGGCAAACCCTGTCTCTTATACACATCTCCGAGCCCACGAGACCCTAAGACATCTC
>UQRJ01000116.1 GCA_900543345.1 uncultured Sporolactobacillus sp.
AGGGTCTCGTGGGCTCGGAGATGTGTATAAGAGACAGAGACAAGGCTGCCGGATGTCGGTGCGATGTCGCTGTCGGCAATTATCGGATCGCTGACAAACACCGTGCTGGTGCTTGGGATGACGTATTTACTTTACAGCGGTACCTACGCGAAATTTATGAATATCCCGCCGGATTCCTGGACGGTGTTATGGTTTATTCTCGGCATTGTCGCGACAAACGGCATTCCGGAAGCCATTGCCGCCTGCCTCATCGCACCGGCCGTGGCTAAACCATTAATGAAGCTAAGATCAAGATGAAATGTGGGAAGGTACACCCGAAGCTGAGTAGGGGGTACTTTTTTAATTTGTCTCGTTTTAATAAATAACAATGAGTATGTAAAACCGCTTCAAGCGCATGCCTGAGCGGTTTTTTCCCCTAATTAGTAGAAGGGGAATGGAACAATAAACGGGAACACAAACAGAGGAAACGGGAACAGAAAGCGGCGGTATCTGCGAAAGCGCGGACGTCCGCCATAAAATTGCCGGTCGTTTTCGGTCACGTCTTCGGGAATGAGCAGGATTATGCCTCTGTTATTGATATCTTCGAGAATGCCTTCTTGTTTTGACCCATCATTGAGATGGGCGACAATGTGGTAATTCATATATTTTCGGCAGATATCCTTCATGGTTGCCACGTTATTCTCCGCCGGATTCGACGCCTGCGTCGACGGGGCCGTTCGGTTCGGATAACCCTCATACGAATAGCCTTGAGTGAACGGGTAAGTTTCATTCATTTGCGCATCGCTCCTTTTCAATCATAAGATATTCATTCACGCCAAACCTGTGCGTTTGCCTGCAAGCACAGGGTGAGCAATAATGTTCACAAAAAAGACACAAAAAGTTACAATGTATGTGTGAAAAATAACAGCGCTTACAAAAAAGCGCACGGAGGTGCCTTGGCATGATTCAATCGGTCGCAGTTATCGGGTCCGGCGTAATGGGGAGCGGCATAGTTCAATCTTTTATCATGGGTGGGTATCCGGTATACATGAATGATATTAACCAAGCGTTTCTCAATAAGGGAAAAAAGGAATTGAAAACAATCTGGAAGGACTTGTCGACAACGGCGAGCTGAGTGAAACAGAAAAAAAACAGGCACTGGGCAGGCTGAAAATGTCGACGAATCTTCAGGAGGCCGTGCACGATGCCGATTTAATTATTGAAGCCATTCCGGAAGTTATTGCGATGAAAAGAGATTTGTACGACCGAATCGCACACTTTAAAAAGCCGGAGGCTGTCGTTTCTTCAAACACATCGACATTTACATTGACAAAATTAACGGCCCGGGAGGATTTTAACGGCCGATTTATGATTACCCACTTTTTCAATCCGGCACAATTGGTACCGCTTGTGGAGATTGTAAAAAAGGACGACGCCGATTCGGCAATGGTTCGTGTGGTTGTCGATCTGTTGAGAGCCATCGGTAAATCACCGGTTGTCCTGAAAAAAGAAATCACCGGTTTTATCGCTAATCGTCTGCAGACAGCATTGATGCGCGAAGCTTTTTCATTGATCGGGGAAGGGGTTGCCGCGGCAAGCGATGTCGATACCGTCATAACCGACGGGCCCGGATTCCACTGGGCTTTTGTTGGGCCGACACGAATCGCCGATTTCGGCGGGCTCGATACGTGGAAGCGGGTATTCGACAACATCGCGCCCGATCTTAACAAGAGCGAAGGGGCGCCGGAACTGATTAATCGGTTGGTCGAAGCCAAAAAGCTGGGTACGAAAACAGGCGAGGGGCTTTATCAGTATCAAGACGCCGATCTGCAGAAGGAGCTTGCCGAACGAGACCGCTATTTCCTGAAACTCGGTAAATTGAAAAAAGACGGTGTTTTGACGCACTGAATGACGGGAAAAAAAGAGGAAGTCGCGACAGTCGATTTGACTGTAGGACTTCCTCTTTAATCATACAAAGCTTTGATTGATCAGCTTTTTTGAATGAGGAACGGCTGGAGGCTACTCTTTTGGGGAAGCCTTTTTTTATGATGATTTTAGGACCCTGCTTGTGCCTTCCGTTTTTGCCGGTATTGAGACCAGTGATAATGAATAAAACAGCCGATGCAGAAACCGAGAATCGCAACAAAAGCAGCTGTAGCAACTAAGGCGGTGAATATTAATGCGGCCATTTTCCAATGAAGTAAGTAACCGATCAAACCAAGTGAAAGCAGTGAAACGGAAAGTGTTTGGTTGAATCGCTGCTGGGCCGGATCTTCGGGAATATAGTCGGATGGCCGCTTTTTTAAAAAGCGTTTGGCCACGGCCATGACGGGGTTGAAATGAAAAAGCAGTCCGGAAAGGCCGGAGAGCAGCGGAATCAGCAGCCATAACCAGGACCCCGTGAACCAGGTCAGTACGACGGAAAGAACGATGACCCACTGATTCGTCCGAACGAGCGGACGAGGAATGAAGGCGGGATGATCGGCCATTTAAATCACACCTTTCACATATGAATATATTTAATACTTTCATTTTAGCAACCTGCCGATAAAATGTGAATTCATATGTCTCGACCGCTTGCTATCGAACCGTCAAACGGCTAGAATAGCACCCAGTTAAAAATGTCGGAGAAGTCAGTGATGGAAGGCTTGCTATCGAACCGTCAAACGGCTAGAATAGCACCTGTTGCGATGATAAGGAAATGACAAGGAGGGATGAGGCGTGACAGCAAGCAGAAGAAGGCTTCAATGTGCGGAATTGATCCGCAACCATCTGTCCATCCTTGACTGCCCGCTATGTGGCAGTTCCGTGAGCCTCTCCGGTTCGCAAAGCCTGATCTGCCAGCATCGTCATACATTTGATCTGAATCGAAAGGGATACGTGAATCTGCTTGCCCATCCCGTCCACACGGATTACGATCGTTCGCTTTTTAAAGCCCGGAGGAAAATCATTGCCGAAGCGGGCTTTTTTGATCCGTTGTTTGCTAAAATCGCTGGCTTGATCGGCGAAGCGTTTGGTAATAGGCAGGAAAGGCCTCTGCTGCTTGCCGATATGGGTTGCGGCGAAGGGTCGCCGCTTTCGCTGATTAATGAGCGGCTTTTATGTGCCGGCTTCGACGTATGCGGAATTGGGTTGGATTTGTCCCGAGACGGCATTGAACTGGCCGCCGCACGCGATGCACAATCGCTCTGGCTTGTCGCCGATCTTGCCCGACCGCCGCTTGCCAAGGGCAGCGTCGATGTGCTGCTTAATATCTTATCGCCGTCCAATTATCAAATTTTCCGGCGCTTGCTGAAGAAAAACGGATTATTGATCAAGGTGGTTCCGCAAAGCGGCTATCTGCAGGAGATGCGTCACTTTTTTTATCATGGGAAAAAACCGGAAAACTACTCACCCGATGCGGTTATCAGCCGTTTGCAGACCTGGTGCGAGCAAACGAAAATGATACCGGTTCATTATGTGAAAACAGTTGATCCTCAGGCGATGCGGGAACTGCTGCGGATGACGCCGCTGACTTGGCATGCCGATCCGGCAATGAGGGACCAATGGCTGGCAGGCAACCCAACGCGGATTACCGTCGATCTTGCCGTTCTTGTCGGCAGGCTGAAGATGACGGAATAATTTTTCATCATAAAGATGGAAAAAACGGTACATACTGGCCATGAGTATCTTTTTTAGCGGATGTGAACAAAGTGGCCGACCTGCGACCGAAATTGATTCGATCATTTTTATTTTGCTTTTCCGGTTTTACCGTGCTCTTCTTGCTGATGACCATTCTCAGTCCGTTATTTGCCGGGTCGCTGAAATTGACCCGTCCGGGCGGTGAGTGGCGTCATGTTGTGTTCCTCGGTTTGCTGACGATGATCGTCATGCTCGTTTTCCTATCGCTGCGCGGCGCTTCTTATTCGGCGATGTCGACGCGGATCTTGATCGTCCTTATTGCCGCGTTTGAAGCGGTCATTCTGATTGCATTTAAGGACATTCTTCCCCCGGAGATTGACGGCGGGCATGTTTATACAAAAGCGATCGATCTATTGCGCGGAAGCGGGCGGATGCAAAATAATTTATATTTTCAGCTGTATCCGAATAATGTTCCGGTTACCGTGCTGCGCTATCTGCTGTACCGGATGCTTCCGTTTGGGAATGAACCCATGCTTTTGCTACTTGACCGGCTGTTATGCGCCTTATGTCTGAATCTCGCTATTTTTTTTTCATGGAAGTTTGTCCGTCTTACACTCGGGCCGCTCGATGCCAATCTGCTGCTTGTGTTTGTCCTCGGCTGTTTGCCACTCTTTTTTTACTTACCGTATTTTTATTCCGACACGCTGGCGCTGATGTTTCCGCCGCTGCTGCTCTATATGGTTGCCCGGTACCACCGGGAGGGCGGCTATCTCCGGTTACTCATGTTGATTGTCATTTTAAGTCTTGGCTGCGTCCTTCGCCCCAATCTGATTTTATTTCTTCCTGCCATGGCGATTTATTTACTGCTGCAGACGGGCGGATTCCGCAAAGTTGTGCTGGTTTTACTGCTATCTGCGATATTGCTTCCCGGCGCTCATCTGCCCATTCAATTCTGCGCCGATTCACTGGGCATTCACACCGACAATCATTTGAAACTTCCGGCGATGCATTGGATCGTGCTTGGACTGTCGGAGTCGGGACGGTACCATTCCGAGGAACTTGGGCGGATGCTCCGGCTCCCGACCCGAGAATCCAGGCAGGCGGTGGCACTTACCGAGGTTAAAAATCGGCTGAAAGCAAACGGACCGTACGGACTCGCTCATTTATGGATCGTCAAAGCGTTTCGCACATACGCCGACGGTTCAATGGGCTACTATTGGTACGCATCCGTTGTACCGCGCAAATCGATGCCTTACGACGTCGTTTTTGGTAATGAGAAGGCGGCGGTTTTGCTGATGATCCAAGTTTTTCACGCCTGCTGTCTTTTCTTTTTATGTGTCTCGCCGTCTCGCTTTTTCCGAATAAGGCGGATGGATGAATATTTGCTCGTCCAGGTCATGCTTTTCGGTAATTTTCTTTTCTACATCTTTCTTTGGGAAGCGGAACCACGCTATGCGCTGCTGTTTGTATTTCCGATGATGATCGGCGCCGTATCCGGATTAAAGGAAACATATTTATGGATACAACAGTTTCGTTTTGTGGGGAAAATGGGAAAGCCGCCGATGCTTAAATGGATCAAATGGTCTCTGTGCGCCGTACTGCTTGCGGCGGGACTATCGACATTGCCGGCCGGCGATGCATCCGATCATAAACGCATCGTCGCCGGTCAAAGCCGGCAGAAGGGCAGGCAGGAGGCCGTCGTTCGCGTCGGGCACGATATTCAGCAGACATTCCGTGCCTCTGAGACCTTCAATCGTGTGGCCTTGCGGGTTGTTCATCATGTCAACGGCGGCATGTATGTGTTGACGGTCGCCGAGGAGCATACCGGGAAGATACTGATTAGAAATTATTTTTCCGGAAATCGTCTTGAACAGGAAGAATGGATTCATCTGGCACTCCCAAAAGCGATTGCACCGGGAGAAGCTGTCTATCGGCTGTCAATCCGGCATGTCGGCGGATCGGCGAAAGCGGCGCTGAAGCTTGCGACGCACGGCAGAGGACTGTTCGAGCTGAGAGACATTTATCCCGGCGGCAATCTGTATCTTGATCACCGTCGTCAGGCCGGAAAAGACTTAACATTTCAGGTTTACCGTGTCGAAAGAAGATTTGCTGCCGGCTTTTCTGCCTATGGTCTGCTGATTGGCGTCCCGATACTGATGATATGGATCGGTCTTCGTCGATGGGACATTTCGCCGAGCGTCGAAGACAATCGATAAAGTGGGCGAAGCCGAAAAATAGATCTATGAAAAGTGGGATTGAGAGTCGGAGTGAAATACCGCCCGGATACGACTACAGCTACAACCGGTAAATTGCGTCCGCGTGGAAGGCGAAAAAATTTTTTAAAGGCTCTGTTTAATTGTTGCACCATGGTTGGGCGTAGAAGGCGCAAGACTCCGGCGGGAAAAGCGGGCCAGGGGAAGCTCAGGGATCGCCCGCGGAAAGCGAGCGCCTGCAGCGAAAAACAACGGCCCAGTGTAACAGAGGCCTTAAAAAATACGTTCCCGGCTGATTTGTCGGGAACGTATCTTTTTTAATCAATGGAGCCGATCAAAGAAAACGGCGAACGACATCCTTCATTGGCGGCATTTTTTCCAACTTATGATGTTCAACGACCGACTTGGATGCGAATTTCGCATAGCCCTTGGCTTCGTCCATTACGATTTTACCCGGAAGCGGTGCAGCATTCGGATCAACCGCTACGTCCAGGATGACCGGGACATCGGCATTTTTGGCCGCTTCGAAAGCATCGTGCAGCTGTTCGTATTTCTCTACACGATAGCCTTTACCGCCGCAAGCCTCGGCAAATTTTGCATAATCGATATCCTGCAGATTGATCCCGTAATTAAGCTGACCGGCAGATTGTTGTTCATATTTAATAAATGCCAGTTGCTTGTTATTTAAAACGACGACGATGATCGGCCATTTATATTTGACGGCCGTCACGAAGTCTTGCATAACCATTGAAAAGGCGCCGTCGCCGCAGATAGCGATCGCTTGACGCTGCGGATAAGCCTGTTTGGCCGCGATGGCTCCCGGAAGCCCACAGCCCATTGTGCCGAGCCAGGCTGAGACGATAAAGTCCTGATGGGTGACATGCAAGTACCGCGTCGACCAAACAGTTGCCGTGCCGACGTCGACGGAGAAGATCGCGTCATCTTCGGCAATCGACTGAATGGCCGCCATGACCGCTTGGGGGGCAATCGGCGATTTTTTGTTCTGCTTGTCTTCTGCCATCCAACCGAGCCATTTGGTCATCCGGTCCTGGCACACTTTCAGGAACGGACGATCGGAAACGGGTGTCGTATGCTCATTAAGGTAGGCCAGCACTTCTGCCGCATCGCCGACTATGCCGACCGTCACGGAGTAGCGTTTGCCGATGCGAACCGGATCGATATCGACCTGAACGCACTTTGCTCCCTCGGGGAGATAAGCGGCATATGGATAGTCGGTGCCGACCATAATCAGCAAATCGGCGCTCTTCATTGCTTCGTAAGCCGGTTTTGTGCCGATTTTTCCAATATTACCGATAAAGTTCGGATGATCGTCGGGAATATCCCCTTTACCGGGAAGTGTAATGGCGACCGGAGCGGAAATCCGTTCGGCAAAAGCCTGCAGTTCTTTTTTGGCTCCCTTTGCACCGACGCCGGCGAGGATGACGGGATTTTTGGCCGCGTTGATCAGTTCAACGGCATCGCTCAAGTCGTCTTCCACCAGGCCGGGCAGCTTTTTTTCAAAGACGGTCGAAAGCTGCGCGGCGTGATCGGAAATTTCGCCAAGCGGAATATCGTCGGGAATCGACAGAACCGCAACGCCGCGTTTCTGATAGGCCGTGCGAATTGCCTGGTTGGCGACAACCGGGAAACTTTCCGCACTAGTGACTTCTTTGTTGTAGACAGCCACATCTTTGAATAAGTCGACGGTATTGACTTCCTGGAAGTAATCGGTCCCTGTCAAACGCGACGGAATGTGGCCGACCAGAACAAGAAGTGGGACGTGGTCCATTTTTGCATCATACATCCCGTTCAATAAATGAATAGCGCCCGGACCGCCGATTGCCAGGCAGACACCGATCTTTCCGGTCAGTTTGGCATATGCCGAAGCAGCCAGTGAGGCGACCTCTTCATGCCGAACCTGATAAAAGGTAATCTTACTTTCTTTCTTTCTCAGTGCCTCAACCATTGTGTCGATGGAATCGCCGGGAATTCCGTAGACATGGTCGATTCCCCATTTCTCAAACAATTGAACAACCGCGTCACTTGCTTTGATCTTTCCCATAGAGAAAGTCCTCCTTCAGAAATCTGATCTTTGTCCGGAACGGGAAGTACCCGATTGCGGAACTTTATATCTCTACAAATATGACAAACATGTGAACCTTACAAGTTTATTTTATGACTTATCATAAAAAAAGCCAATCATTCAGCTTGAATCGCTAAAAATCTTAAGAATGAATTCGATTATAATGTTTAAGGAATCGTGAAATGAGGAGGATAAAGCCATGAGTTTTGTTTCAATCATCGCTTCGCCGCGGCAAGTATCGGTTGTCAGCGATTGCTGCCCAGTCGACTTGACGGAGACGGGGAACCGGGTCGCACTCACGGGTAATAAGCCCAGTGCGACCATGCTTTCCGAATGTCAGATACTCGTTTGTACCGGCAGCTGTTCTGCTTTTCAAAAAATGAGAAAGTATTTTCCTTATCGTAGCAAGCCGTACACGATCTGTCTCTTATACACATCTCCGAGCCCACGAGACCCTAAGACATCT
>UQRJ01000117.1 GCA_900543345.1 uncultured Sporolactobacillus sp.
GAGATGTCTTAGGGTCTCGTGGGCTCGGAGATGTGTATAAGAGACAGGTTCCGGATATTGCCGGCAATGCCGATCCGCAGACCGGCTATCGAATTCTTGTCGACGGTCAGGAAGTTGTGATCGGTGGTACGAGTGCTGTCGCGCCGCTGTGGGCCGGACTGATCGTATTGATCAATCAGAATCTGGGCCGATCGGCCGGTTTTTTAAATCAGGTTATTTATGATCAGGCTCTGCGATCGGCATTGCATGATATTATTAAAGGCAACAATGATTCCAGCCGCAATGTCGATGCGTATCAGGCACATGCCGGATGGGACGCCTGCACCGGGCTGGGCAGCCCGAGCGGCAATCGTTTGGTTGCTCTTTTGCAGAAAAAGGACTAAGCGGGGAGAAAAACAGAAAACGGTCACTATCGGCCCTATTGCCTAAAGGGGTTTCCGTTGGAACGGTTTTGCCGCGGTCGATTGAAAAAAAACGGCGACGACCTCTCCTTCTTGGCCGACGAATGACAATCGATGTTTAATGAAATTCCCTCTCATTTTAGCAAGAAACGTGCCGTTGAAATCTGTCCATTTATTTTCACATGAAAAAACAGCCGCTTTCATTCAACAGACGGGAGAAAAGATTGTCAGCACGATTAATCTGAAATTTTATAAAGTGAAGCGGGCTGTTGCAAAATGCATCACTGTTGTGCGCGTTATTAAAGCGGCGATCAAAGCTGGGCACATGGCGGCGGTAAGGGAACAATTATTGCGGCCATAACATGATAATCGTCTGGCGTTTGCAAAGTTTTTTTGCATGACTACAGCTTGTCAGACGGCATTCAGTGATTTGCTAAATCCCTTTGTAAAGCACCGATTAATTCTTTCAATTTCAAAATGGAAGACTGTAATTCTACTCGATAAATTCTCTGCGTCCCTATTTTGTCACACGAAACTAGACCATTTTGCAATAGGAGTTTTAAATGGTGCGAAATGGCCGGACGCGAAAGGTTAGATAATTCAACGATTTCATTGACCGTCAATTGCCCCTTCTCCGTGAGATGGATCAATATTTGTTGACGTTGTTTATCCTTAAGCATTTCAAAAACGGGGATACACTCATTCAATAAATCCAAGCTGCATTTAGGTTGTGCCGTCATGGCCTATTTTCTCCTTATTATTTTGAACGCCGCGGTGAAAACGCGGCCGGTCCTTGCCGCAGCAGTGTATAGAATAACGGGCGCCAGGCATTATGATGGCGTTGCGTTTTTTTCCCTTGGGCAATCCGCTGCATTTGCTGTTCATAGTAACTGTTCCCGATCAATGCCCCCAGCGATTTGTCCAAGAATTTAAAGCCGGTGGTCAGTCGCTGCGTTTTAACCGTTTGATAACGGCCCGCAAAGATTTGGTTGGGAAGATCCGGAACAAGCGCAAAAGGCCTGCCAATGCCGACCATCGATGTTTTATGATTGGCTAAGGCCTCTTCCATGCTGGCCTCTGAACGGAAACCACCAGTTACCACTATCGGAACATCAACCATGTTGATGATTTTTTGTGCATAATCCAGAAAAAATACGTCGTTATTTCCTTTGCCGGTGCCGGTAGACATTTTGGGGTTTTCATAGCTTCCGCCCGACACCTCGATCAGGTCGATTCCTAATGCGGCCATTTTCTTTACAACGATCATCGAATCTTTTTCACTGAAGCCGCCTTCCTTGAAATCGGTGCAATTTAATTTTAACCCGATCGGGAAATCTGTGCCAAGCGCTTCACGCATACCTTGATAGATCTCGATTAAAAAACGCATCCGATTCTCAAGGCTGCCGCCATATTCGTCCGTTCGTCGATTGTCATAAGGCGATAAGAATTGATTGACCAAATAACCGTGGGCTCCGTGAATTTCAACACCCGTAAATCCTGCTTTTTTAGCAATCGTCGCCGTCGTGACAAAACGCCTGACCAACGCTTTGACTTCGGCGGTGGTTAACGCTCTTGGCAGATTGAAAGCGCGTTTAAAACGTCCTCCGACCGGGACGGCGCTCGGTGCGACCGGCTGTTTGGACAGCGTTCGCGGGGACTGCTTGCCCGGGTGATTAATCTGCATCCATAGTTGTGTCCCGTTGGCTGTACCTGCCTCGGCCCATTGTTTTAACATGGGCATATCCCGGTCGTCTTCAACCACGACGTTACCCGGTTCACCCAGGGCGTGGCGATCAACCATAACGTTGCCGGTGAGGGCAATCCCAACGCCGCCTTTGGCCCATTCATGGTATAAATGGACATGTAGTGCATTCGGCTGATTCCGATGATTGGCCAACGTTTCACTCATTGCCGACTTGAAAAAACGATTTTTAATAACCGTCCCATTCGGCAGTGTTAACGGTTCGGCAAGTTGCAAATGAGTCATTTTTCCATTCTCCTCGTGTAGCAAAATTTAATAAAACATTTTTTAAGAAGGAAGAACACTTGGCTTTATAAGTTTAAATGTTTAAACTCATTGACATAATAACACATCATTAACCGTTTGTCACTGAATGTTTTTTTCGATATTAAATGCACTGATTACAGATGTGAAAAATATTTTACTTTGTGATTTTTGCAAGTTCTTACTTTTGTCCAATCGTATACATAATGGAAAAAGTGAACCTTATTGAGGAAATCTGGATGATCGCGCGGCGAATGGAGCGGCTGAAGAAGATCGAACAGAAGTATCCGCAGCAAAAATTTAGATCGATCGGGAAAGTGTTTCCGCATCGTCTCGTTGTCAAATTCTCCAAGGGTTAATAGTGGGCTTCATTCATGCAGGACAAGCAAGAATACGTTGCATTCAGCCGGACCATCGCCGTTGATAAAGCAGCGTCGCTGTTTGCCGATCGGTTTTGCGCAAATCGATCACATATAAAGAGTTAACGAAAAAAAGAACAGGACGCTTTTTATGATTTGATTTCCGAGCAATTGGGAGAGATCGCTTCATTCCGAGCATCCCGTTCTTATTTGTAGAAGAACCGGATCATAAGCGCTGCAGACGCGGCCATTTCAATTCGATGAACGGTTTGGTAAATAAACGCACCGGGCGGCTGGCAAGGAAGTAGCAGAGCAGAACCGAAGCAAGAAACAATACCCCGTACTGATAAAGGTCGTTAATATGTTCATACGCTGGCAGGAGCGCAATCATCTTGATGAAGAAACCGTGAAGTAGGTAAATGTACAACGTGTTGCGGCCGAGAGCGGTGAATGATGCTTTTCTTCGCGGAATCAGTGTCATGAATGAGAAAATGGTCAAGCTACCGACAGCATATAGACCGAAGCGGATCGGCATGCCTACTAAATTCCGTATGCCGAATGCATGATATGGCGAGTCGAACAGGACCCAGTCCTGCAGCTCATTCGGAAAAACGAAGTGGCAGGCGACAAATACAGCGGCTAAAGTAAACGGCGCAGCCATTTTACAAATGCGATGATTCAGTAGATAGGCGAAGTGTTCTTTTTGCAGCAGATAGCCGAGATAAAAGTAGGGGAAAAAGGCAAGGGTTCGGGATGCGCTCAATGTGGTGTCGAAACTTTCGATACAGCCGGCGCCGAGGCCGAGCACAATAGCGGCCGGCAGTCCGTATTTGCCGAGACGGGAAAAGGGGATGATCATTAATTTCCAGCAGAGTATGCTGATTAAGAACCATAACGTCCAATGCGGCGATGTCAGATCGATGTGGAAATGGCTTTCGTAACCTGTCGCATAATAAAACCATGAGTAGGCGACTTGAAAAATAAAAAACGGAATCAGCGTTTTCCGCACGACATTTTTCACGTAGCCTTCTTTGTAAAAATGCTTGGAAAAGTAACCGGAAATTAAAATAAAAGCCGGCATATGAAAAATGAAAATAAATGTGTATAACGAATAGATGATCGGAATGTTGGATTTGAGATTCGTCAGGCTGTGTCCGAAGACGACAAGCAAGATTAGAAAGAATTTCGCATTGTCAAAGTAACTGTCCCTTTTTTTTAACATGTGATTTTCCTCTCCTCGGATAAATAGTTAAAGCTTCCTGATTAGCCACATTATTCGCATCACCGGCCGTCATTTCCGGACGATGATACAGAAAATTCATTTCATTGCAAAGCGATTGTAAACATTGTAAACAAGTTGTTTTTTTCGCACCGGGTAACGTTTTGGTAAAAAAATAGCACCCTACGTTCTTGACAATTCGATCGCAGCCGATGTCCGAGAACGATAAGAAGCAACATCTGTTATAGCATACTTGCTAATCGATGGAAAGCGAAAGAAACCGCTTACGTCAAACTATTTTTACGATAAAAAAATGTATCGAAACGGTTGGATTGCGGCAGCCGAAACGGAAATGCCGGTACGATTTTTAATTCAAAGGCTCTGTTTTTAAAGATAATGTTGTTTGGGCTATTCCGTGGTTGGCAGCGGAAGGCGGGGGACTCCGGCGGGAAAGACCCGGCAGCGAGTCACACGAGCGGTGAGGCTGGATTGCCCGCGGAAGGCGAGTGTCGGCAGCGAAAAACAACAGCCTAGTTTAGCCGAGGTAAATAAAAAAATGCTTTGAAATCGGTTGCATCTATCTGAAAGCGTTGTATAATAGGAGCTGTAAGTTGGTTTACAAAACAAACTAACAGGAGGCTTAAAGGATTATGGTAAAACAATCAAGTTATTGGCAGGGCATCGATAAGATTCCATATACCGGCCATGGTACGTTAAAGTCGGCACTCGGCTTCCGTTATTATGATCCCGAGGAGGTTATTGGCGGCAGGAAAATGCGCGACTGGCTGCGCTTTTCCGTTGCCTATTGGCATACGTTCGATCAGCGGCTGGTCGACCCGTTCGGTGTGGGAACGGCGCAGCGGCCGTATGATCGTTTTAACGATCCGATGGACCAAGCGCTGGCGAAAGTGGACGCGGCCTTTGAATTTTTTGCAAAGTTGGGAGTGGATTTCTTCTGTTTCCATGACCGCGACTTGGCTCCGGAAGGAGATACACTGCGGGAGACAAATAAGAATCTCGACAAAGTCGTCGATCGGATTGTCGATTATCAGCGGTCAACCGGTATGAAAGTACTGTGGAATACGTCGAATCTGTTTACCAATCCGCGTTTTGTCGCTGGTGCGGCAACGTCGCCGTATGCCGACATTTTCGCTTATGCTGCCGCCCAACTGAAGCACAGTCTGGAAATCGGCAAGCGCGTCGGGGCGGAAAATTACGTTTTCTGGGGCGGCCGTGAGGGCTATGAATCGCTGTGGAACACGGACATGAAAAGAGAGCAAGAACACGCGGCGAAATTTTTCCATCTGGCGAAAGATTATGCGAATGAAATCGGCTTCGATGCACAAATGCTGCTGGAACCGAAACCAAAGGAACCGACGACGCATCAATATGATTTCGACGCGGCGACGACGATTGCCTTCATGAAGGAATATGGCCTTGATAACGATTTCAAGCTGAATCTGGAAGGCAACCACGCCAATTTGGCCGGCCATACGTATCAGCACGAGATCCGTGTCGCCCGCACGGCCGGTCTGCTCGGTTCGCTGGATGCGAATCAGGGGGACAAACTGATCGGCTGGGACATCGACGAGTACCCGTCGAACTTGTATGAGACGACAGCGGCGATGGTCGAAGTCGTTGAAAACGGCGGCATTGGACCGCGTGGCGGGCTGAATTTCGATGCCAAACCGCGGCGCTCGTCGTTCAAACCGGAAGATTTGTTCTACGGCCACATCGTCGGTATGGACAGTTTTGCGGCCGGTCTGCGCGTTGCCATTAAATTAAAGGAAGACGGCTATTTCGACGAGTTGTTGAAAAACCGCTACGCTTCTTATGACCGCGGTATCGGTGCCGAAATCGAAAACGGTGAGGCCGACTTTAAGACGCTGGAGGCGTACGCGATCGACAAACCGCAGTCGGAACTGATCGCCGCCACGCAGTCGGATCACCTGGAACAGATTAAAGATACGATCAATCACTACATCATTGAAACGCTCGGCAAATGATTCACTTGCCGCGGGCGGGCCGTAACAAAAATGGGCTGAAAACAGGTGGCGGATAATGGCAAGCGTGTGTGCTCCGCCATCGCGTTTGTCAAGCGTATTGCGAGTTGATTTAAGGAGGTGAGAGAAATGGATAGCTACGTACTCGGCGTCGATCTCGGCACCAGTGCCGTCAAAGTGTCGGCACTGGATCGCAGCGGCCGGATCGCGTTTCAGGAAAGTGCCGGTTATGCGCTGATGCAGCCGCAGCCCGGTTTCAATGAGCAAAATCCGGAGGACTGGGTGTCGGGAACGACGGTGGCGATCGTTCGCTTGATTCTCAACGATCATTTGCGGCCGGAAACGATTGCCGGTATCAGTTTTTCCGGCCAGATGCACGGCCTAGTGTTGCTGGATGAACATCATCGCGTGCTGCGTCCGGCAATTTTATGGAACGATACGCGCACAACGGCGCAATGCCGGGAGATCGAAGCGCGGCTGGGCGACCGGTTCGTCAAGATTACGCGCAACCGGCCGCTGGAGGGTTTTACGTTGCCGAAATTATTGTGGGTGAAAGAAAATGAACCGGATGTCTGGGCCAAAGCGCAAAAATTTGTTTTGCCGAAAGATTATGTCCGTTATCGGATGACCGGGAAATTGGCAATGGATTATTCCGATGCGACCGGCACCGTGATGCTGGACGTCGCTCGCGGGGCATGGAGCCGGGAGATCTGCGCAGCGTTCGGGATTCCGCTGTCGCTGTGTCCGCCGCTGATCCGCTCGATCGATTTTGTCGGCAACGTGACATCTGCCTATGCCGAATATTCGGGATTGACTACCGCCACGAAAGTCTTCGGCGGTGCGGCCGACAATGCCGCCGGGGCATTGGGAGCGGGCATTCTGCAGCCGAACCGGGTACTCTCCAGCATCGGCACGTCGGGTGTTGTGCTGAAGTACGAAAATGACGCGGCGGTCAACTACCACGGTGTGCTGCAATTTGAAGACCATGCTATTCCGGAAACATATTATTCAATGGGCGTAACGCTGGCGGCCGGCTATTCACTCAGCTGGTTTAAGAAAACATTTGCACCGGATACAGACTTTTCAGATTTTGTCGCCGCCGCCGGCAAATCTGCTGTCGGCGCCAATGGATTGCTATTTACCCCTTACATCGTCGGCGAGCGAGCACCGCATGCCGATGCGGATATTCGCGGCAGTTTTATCGGTATCGACGGCGTGCACAATCGCAATGATTTTGTCCGTGCCGTATTGGAGGGCATTGTTTTCTCCTTCCGCGATATTCTGGAAATCTACGCGAAAAACGGCGCCACTTTCGACACCGTCGTCTCAATCGGCGGCGGGGCGAAGAGTTCGCTCTGGTTGCAGATTCAAGCCGACATTTTCAATCGCCACGTCGTTCGGCTGGAAAACGAGCAGGGCCCCGGCATGGGCGCCGCGATGATCGCGGCGGTCGGTGTCGGCTGGTTTGATTCACTGCAGGACTGTGCCAAACAGTTTGTTCATTTCGGCAAGGTGTACACGCCCGATCCCGACAATGTTAAGAAGTATGAACAGCTTTATCGGATATATCGGCAGATCTATGGGAAAACCAGAGAGATTTGTGCGGAATTGCTGAGATTCAGGCTTCGGTAAATGCTTTACTCATTATTTTTAAGAGGTGGCGTTGCGTAAAGCAACTTCGCTAACGAAATTCTCTAAAATTAATAATCAATGAAACAGCAAGAAAGTAAGCCTCTCTTGCTGTTAAAAAAAAATAGAAACAGTTTGAAGGAAATTTATTTCTCCATTTACATCATAAGCGGAAAAAAGTGGTCGGTCAATAGTATTTGCAATTTATTAAAAAAGAGCTAAAGAAAGGGATGAAAGTAACTTGAAAACTAAAAAAATATCGACGGGTTTTGTCTATTTTTTTGGTGCGCTCGGCGGTTTGCTTTTTGGCTATGATACAGGCGTTATTTCCGGTGCCATTTTATTTATCCAGCGTCAGATGAACTTAGGCGCCTGGGCGCAGGGGTGGGTCGTTAGTGCCGTCTTGTTGGGTGCCGTGTTGGGTGCTGCGATCATCGGTCCTTCTTCCGATAAATTCGGCCGCAGAAAATTACTGTTGCTGTCGGCAATCATTTTCTTTGTCGGCGCTGTCGGATCGGCGTTTGCACCTGAAATATGGACGTTGATCATTTCGCGTGTTGTCCTGGGTATGGCTGTTGGCGCTGCTTCGGCGTTGATCCCAACTTATTTAGCCGAACTGTCGCCGGCTGAAAAGCGGGGCGGAATTTCAAGCCTATTTCAGTTGATGGTAATGACACTGTCTCTTATACACATCTCCGAGCCCACG